>JAJZEJ010000794.1 GCA_021828635.1 Chloroflexota bacterium | reverse complement strand
TTCGCTATTTTGACCGTAGCGACCAGGACGTAGATCGGTCAAGGTGAGTGCGGCTTTGGGTTTGGGAATGACGTGATCTTTGCTGCGTGAAATGATGGCCGTTCCCATCGCTGCGAAGTGGATGGATAGGTCCAGATAGTAGTCGGTAGGACCATGTTCGTAGCGTTCGCGTTCGTACTCGATCACTTCGCGCTGATTCTCGATATGCATGCCGACGATGCCGACAGACTGGAAACGACGGGCCATGTCGCTGGCACGGCTCATAGCGATATGACGAGCCTGCGAGACCCCTTGCGAGAACGGCGTGATCTCTTGATTGAATTGACCACCACCAAACCAGCTTTTCAATTGATTGGTGTAGTTGCTACCTAACGAGACGTAGTACGAGCAGTAGCCGACGACGATACCGGCGGGATAATAACCAGCTTGCAGCACTGTCCAGAACTCCTGACCGGAGAGATCGCTCAGGAAGGGATGTGCGCCAAGTGGTGTATCGGGCAGGCGAACGGCGGTGCCGATGGCCGTGTATTCGATCAAACCTTGCGCCCAATCCTGGTCGCGGCGCATGAAGCGTACCCCAATGACGCCGTGTGCGTGCAGTAGCGTGGCCTCCTCTTCAAGACGACTCAATGCTAGCTGGGCGGCGTGCATGTGCGCTTGCGAAAGCGTATTCAGCTCGGAGACCTGCGTATTCCAGCCATAGCGGCGCGTATACTGCCAGCCGACATGATAAATCGAGCTACCCATCACCTGGCTGAGCGGCTGGTAGCCCAGACGGCGTGTCAGTAGTAGCTCATTGGTACTCAGGTCGCTGGTGAAGAGCGGATGTCCGGCCTCCATTTCTTGTTGCAACCGACGTTTGGCCTGCACTGGTAAGCCGCCAGCTTCCAACGATTGCAGGCTAGCAGCCGCGTCCTGTGCCGCCTGTTCACGTTGTTGCTGCTCTTCTGGCGAGAGCTTTTTTCTAAAGAACATCAGTCACCTCCTTTGGCAGGTAATGCTCACCTGAGAGTGAGGATTACAGGAGAAAACGTTCGAGCGCCATACGCGCCTGCATACTACGCTCGGCCTCCTGAGCCAATAATTGCGCTAACTCATCAATCCATTGCTCGACGGGAATCTGCTCTGTCTTGAGAACGATGCCACGCACAACTTTGGCACGTTGGGCGATCAGCGGGCTTCCCTGGCGCTCGCGGGTCAGGCGATATTGAAAGTCACCGAACGTGACGGCAATCTCTTTGACAGGGTGTTCGCGCGAGAAAAGACTGTTCTGGCGCGTCAGCGTCGTTTGCATAGGTAGCGCACCCTCTAGCTTGGTAGCCAGTGCCTCCATAAACGCTTTGAGGTCAGTCATATCGGCGCGTAACGAGGCAGCAAAGAGGTCTACCTGCAATGGCTCCATATTCTCATCCATCGTTGCCTCCAATTTTTAAGTCACTGTTTCCTCTACGTTTATGTTATCATATGATTATACGTAGCGATAGCTTCACGATAAAAATATGGCATAACTGATAGGTACACGTGGGCGCGGAGGAATGCGTCCAACAACATATGTTTATTAGGTGTCTCAGAGGGATACATCGTTACGGTATCCCTGGCTGAGAGGAGGAATGAATCATGGGTTTTTTCTCGCGTCTCGCGAATTTTCTTGGTATGAAGGCTAACTCTGCACTTGATAAGGCCGAGGACCCTGGCCAGGTGTTGGATTATTCCTACCAGAAGCAGCTTGAACAACTTCAGCAAGTGAAACGCTCGATTGCCGATGTTGTGACCAGTGAGAAGCGTTTGGAGATGCAACAGCAGCAGCTTCAGCAACAATTGAACAAACTTGACCAGCAGGCTATGCAGGCGTTGCAGGGCAATCGCGAAGACCTGGCCCGTATGGCTTTACAGCGCAAAGAGACCATCGTGACGCAGCTCTCTAGCTATGAGCAGCAACTGGCACAGTTGAAAGAGCAGGAGCAGCGACTGGTGACGATGGAGCGCAATCTTGCGACGAAAGTCGAGGCGTTCCGCTCGCAAAAAGAGATGGTCAAGGCACAGTATGGCGCGGCGCAGGCGCAGGTCAAGATTAATGAGCAGGTCACGGGTCTGTCGAAGGATATGGGCGAGATGGGTATGGCGATGCAACGCGCCCAGGACCGCGTGCTGAACATGCAGTCACGGGCCAATGCGATGGATTCGTTAATTGAGTCAGGTACTATTGGCGACGATATGCTGCTTGGCCCCGGCTCAAACGACCCATTGGATCGCGAACTACGCCAGATGTCTTCGCAGCAGAATGTGGATGCGCAGCTTGAGGCCATGAAGCAGCAGATGCAGCTCGGCGGCGGCAATCCGCAGCAACGGCAGATCGAGGGGCCGAATCAGCAATAAAGCAAGGGTAAGTTGGTGTAGGGACTGGTTCATCGCGTCCGCCCGTGGGTAAAACGGACGCGATCAATCGGTCCCTACTTTTCCAGCGATGCCTTGATGTTTCTCTCACCATCATACGTGAGTAGGATGCGTTTGCCATCGTAGAGCGTTTCAAGATGGACGGGACGGCCCCAGAGCAGGTGAACGTTTTGCAGCGTTTTCTCCGCATAGGTCAGGTCAAGCTCCTGATTCTCGAAGAGGTGCTTGAGATAGAGTTCGCGGTTGCCCCGATAGTCGCCGTTATCCACGACTAGATAGGGCGCACCCAGATTGGTCATGCTGGCG
>JAJZEJ010000336.1 GCA_021828635.1 Chloroflexota bacterium | reverse complement strand
CGTGATATTCAGCATTTCGTCGATGCACTGTTGGGTGGTGCCTATTTCGCACTTGGTTCGCGTCTCTCGGCTGAAGGCGGCAGCGAAGATATTACACAGATACGGCAATGCGGCGCTAGATTCTTAATCGCCGTTGCCAACGGGCTATTTCAGATGCACTTTTCTGATATGTTCTGCGGCATGAATGCTTTCTGGCGTGACTGCCTCGACATTTTCCACATTGATTGCGAAGGCTTCGAGATTGAGACACTGATGATCTTACGTGCCTGCAAGGCCAATCTCAAAATTGCTGAAGTACCTTGCTTTGAACACGCCCGCATTCACGGCACTAGCAACTTTCGCACGCTTCGTGATGGCTGGCGCGTTTTCAGAACCATTTTCAAAGAGTGGCTCATCGGACGCTCAGTCATTGAAACCATCAAAGCGCCCCGTACCTACCTGCTCAATAATGGACAATGGGAGGTTCTCGCCATCTCAGAACATGCAACCATAAAACAGTAGGACCGGTCCCTACAGATCCAATTTTTCATTATTTAGTAGCATTAATGGAGATAAACAATAATATGATAACGAATAATAAAATACAGCCCATACCAATTTTGATGTATCATAGCATATCAAGCTTTTCCTATCCGCAATTCAAGGCATGCATCGTCTGGCCAACAAAGTTCGCGGAACAAATGGCCTACCTGGCACAATGTGGCTACAATACCATCACAGTTTCGCAATTCGCGCACGCGCTAGCTTACAGTGGTGAGAGTCTGCCACCACGCCCGATTATCCTGACCTTTGATGATGCCTACACGGATTTTTACACGCATGCGTTGCCTATCCTGCAAAAATACGGCTTCGTGGCGACTCTCTATGTGCCTACCAGCTTTGTGGGTGGCACAAGCCTCTGGCTAAAACATATGGGCGAGGGCAAACGCTCCATCCTCTCCTGGTCCCTACTGGCAGAGATTAGCAACTGCGGCATCGAGTGTGGAGCGCATACACACACACACCCATACCTGAATATGTTGCCACCTTCGGTCGCGCATGATGAGATCGTGCGTTCAAGAGAACTACTAGAAAACTACCTCCGTCGGCCCATCACCAGTTTTGCCTATCCCTATGGCTATTATAATGCACAGGTTCGCGCTATAGTGCGTGCGACCGGTTTTACCTCAGCCTGCGCTATTCGATTGACGACTAGTTCTTTAGATGACGATCCCTTTGCGCTATCACGCATCGCCATTACGGTGGATACCGTAATCAGCGATCTGGCAACGCTACTGAACACCGGTGCTGGCCCACTGGTAGCCTCAAAGTTTGTACAGGCCCGTGGACGGCTCGGTCAGCATGTGCGCGGCACTGTCGGTCTCATGAGCAGGAACCTCACTGAGGCATTCTCTCATCGAGAACCTTCACTTAGTTAATCTTGCTTTGGTAGACCGCTTGATATTCACACGTACATGGTAAACATAGCACACCTGGTGGGTGCCATGTTTACGGATGTCATATCCATCCATCCCATACCCGTGCGTACCATACTAGAAATATTGAGAAACGATAATGATATCTCATGAATTATATAAAACACTACAAATATCCAGCGTGAACTCCTCTCCTACATCGCCGCAACTTCGGCATCCATTGCATGTCCTTATGGTAGTGACACGCTACTTTCCCTATATAGGAGGCGCGGAAACACATGTCTATGAAACCGGACAGCGTCTCGTGCAAGCAGGTCTGCGCGTCACGGTTTTGACCACGGATATTCATGGCAGGTTGCCACTCTACGAGCAGATGAACGGCATCGATGTTCATCGCGTGCGTGCCTGGCCAACAAATAAAGACTACTATTTCGCACCGGAGATCTATCACTTTATCAGACATGGAAAATGGGATCTGGTGCATTGTCAGGGCTATCATAATCTGGTCGCGCCAACAGCCATGCTAGCAGCACAACGGGCCAATATTCCCTATGTGCTGACATTTCACAGTGGGGGCCATGCCTCTCGCTTACGCAACATGCTACGTGGGCAACAATTGCGCGTCCTACGTCCCTTCATGCACCATGCACGTAAGCTCATTGCGGTGTCACATTTTGAGGCTGACTTTTTTCGTCATCATCTCCACTTGCCCACCAGCCAGTTTACCGTCATTCCTAATGGGGCGCATCTGCCTGAACCTGTCCATGATGAAATGATTCCTACTAACGCAGAAACATTGATTGTTGCCGTAGGACGTCTGGAACGCTACAAAGGGCATCAGCATTTAATTACGGCATTGCCCAAGATTCTTGCCTGGCGGCCCGATGCGCGACTCCTCATTCTAGGAGCTGGTCCGTATGAGACTGAATTGCGTACTCTGGCGAGACGTATTGGCGTTGGTGCCTTTGTCGAGATTCGGGCCATTCCACCGGCGGAGCGGCAAACCATGTCGCAGTTGCTCTCGCGGGCCGCGCTCGTCGCCCTGCTCAGCGAGTACGAGGCGCATCCGTTGGCAGTCATGGAAGCACTAGCCCTGCGCCGTCCGGTCCTAACAACAAACAGCTCTGGCTTCAAAGAACTGGCGGAACGGCGCTTGGTGCGTGCCATACCGTTGAATAGCTCACCGGAACAGGTTGCCCTGGCCGTGCAGCAACAGATCGAGACACCCATCCTACCACATGGACCGCTTGCACTACCTTCGTGGGATGATTGCGCGGGCAGTCTTTTAGA
>JAJZEJ010000513.1 GCA_021828635.1 Chloroflexota bacterium | reverse complement strand
AGTTTGATTGCTTGGCTGTTTGACCGTCTATATAGAATAAAGGAGAAAATGCATATGGCAAAGCGTAAGAAGAAACAATTCACATTGGGTGACGCGCTGGTGCTTACTGGAATCGCGGCATTGATGGGCCTGGCGGTTCGTGAGCAATTGCAAATGCCGCCGGAAGAGCGAACATGGCATGGAACGCTCTTCAACATTCCCTACGATTTTCGCAGGCCGACCATCGAGCGCCTGCGCCAGACGTTCTGGAACAAGGATACGGCTCGCGTACTGGTTCCGCACGCCTTCGGTATGGGCTGGTCGATCAACTTCTACCCATTGATTAACCCGCCAACTGCTGAACAGATACCGGAAACGCCCATCACGAAATGACCCGCAACAGATGAGTGAGGTTAACTCGTTTTCATGTAGAGTATCCAAACCTGGAAGCTAAACGAGTATGAAAACGTTCAACGTCTTTTCTGGGCCACTTGTTTTTATGGTACCAGATTGCATCCAGACGGGTGACATCCAATGGGCGTCATACCAGAGGCAGAGACGATGACACTAAGGATAGACACCACCAGGGGCAACAGCACCATTGCGATCAGCACTAATTTGGCTTGAGGATGGCCGAAGTTCATCGTCCATCCCAGGCCAAAGCGTTTAGGGACAAACAGAGCAGGGTCATCGGGGTTGTTGTAAAAGATGCCTCTAGGCCAGTACCGATCATCATCGCGGAAAACGACGTTGGTGCGCCAGCGATCAGTGGGTGTATTCGTTTTTGTGCGAGAACGCTGAGGGTGCCAGAAGAGGATGAGAATAGCAGCAATCAGCAGTCCACCCATCAGCGAGAGAAAGAGCCACACGTTCATCGATATTCCTCCTTCTAAGGAAGGGCGACATTGAAGGTAAAACCTTTCACTATATTATATTAGGGAACGTATATCCCCAACCATTCCCAAATTACGGATGCCTTGCGCTCGCTCTGCTTGTATTTCTCCCCCCGATACGCTACACTGAAAACCCATCGTGTAGAGGTCGGTGTACTGCGCCCGCGTGGCCCAAGCACATCGATACCCAAGCACGGGCGCGATAAACCGGCCCCTACCATATTTTGTGAAACAGGTGAGGTACTATGAGTGAGGCTGCATTACGCTCCTATGTCAAGGCCATTGAAACACCCTACCGCGCCGGAAGTGCCACGGAACATACCTATCGTCCTTATCTCAAAAGTTTATTAGAGACGCTCGAATGCAATAGGGCGAATTGCACTCGACAAAGCTGGGTTTGAGTGAGTATAATGAGGGGTAGATAGCGCCTCTTTGGTAAGAAGTGGTATAAACAAGCGTAAGGGGCATTCCACAAAAAGGACTTGCTGTATATCGAGCAGATAGGTATATTTATGCCAGCAGGAAAGAGTAAGCCATGTCCTCCATTCCAGAACCCGGCAAACATGAGAAACCTCACACCTATGTGGTGCAGGACAGGAATAATACAGAAGAACTCGTTCGTCTGACTATTCAAGATCAGGCCGCGACGAAATTGATGGGAGGGGTATTAACTGAGCAAAAAGACCTCTCTATTTTCCACTCGGTGTTAGATGTGGGTTGTGCCACAGGGGGTTGGGCGATTGAACTGGCGCAACAATACCCGATGATGAAAGTGGTAGGTGTCGATATTAGCGACCGCATGGTGCGCTATGCCCAACAGCGTGCGGAGGAAGCAGGCGTGGCTGAGCGGGTCAGCTTTCAGGTCATGGATGTTTTGCAAGGGTTAAACCTCCGTGATAGCACTTTCGATCTGGTCAATGTGCGTCTTAGTATGAGTTATGTGCGCACGTGGGACTGGAAGAATTTCTTGTATGAATTACAGCGCGTAGTACGACCGAGTGGAGTTGTGCGTCTCACTGAATGGGAAGTTTCCTATGGAGCGACTCCAGCGGTGGCGCAATGGTGTGGGATGCTAGTCACTGCCATGTATCAGGCGGGACGACTATTTGAGCCGACAGCAACAGGTCTACTCGACCACATGGAAGAGCTGTTTGCGCAAGCTGATTATCAGTATATCCAGCAAAAAGAATATCTATTGGAATATGATGTAAATACAGATTTACCGGAGGCGCAAGCGTTCTCTGATGATTTGAGATATAGTCTTCGCACGTTGTATCCTTTCCTCAAGAAGTTTGGCGCTATTACCGATGACTATGATGCGCTTTGTCAGCAAGCATTGACTGAGCTTCAGCAACCTGATTTTTACGCAAGAGTACGCTACTTGACGGTGTGGGGAACGAAGCGCGATCATAGTGTGAAGAGTCCCACACGCCGCGAGTATACGTTACCGGTTGCTCTCAACCCAGGCCCAACTGAAATCCAAAGCACGTACTTTGTGTATGACCGCCACAACCAGAACGAACTGAAACGCTTGATGGTGCAAGATCAGTTGTTGACAGAGGGCATGGGAGGCGTGTTGCCCGAACAGAGTGATCCGGCGCAGTTTCGTCTGGTGCTGGATGTGGGCTGTGGTACCGGTAGATGGGCCATTGAGCTGGCGCGGCAATATCCGACGATACGGGTGGCGGGTGTGGACATCAATGGCATGTTAGTGCGCTATGCCCGTGAGCAGGTGGAGCAGGCTCAGGTGGGCGAGCGCGTCAAAATCTATCTGATGGATGTCTTGCGCCACCTGGATTTCCGCGATGCGATGTTTGACCTGGTCAATGTGCGTT
>JAJZEJ010000318.1 GCA_021828635.1 Chloroflexota bacterium | reverse complement strand
ACCCTGATCGCAGGCTTCGCGCACCTGGTTGAGTGCCTCGTCGAGTGTGCTGGCAATCTCATTACAGTAGCCCGTCTCAATACGGCGCTGAATGCGTACCGGGTCAACCTCAACAGCGAGGCAAACGCCATCGTTCATCGTGATTGCTAATGGTTGAGCCCCACCCATCCCTCCAAGCCCCGCCGTTAGCACAAACTTTCCCTTGAGGCTGCCGCCAAAGTGCCGCTTTGCCGCCGCAGCGAAGGTTTCGTAAGTTCCCTGCACAATGCCCTGTGAACCGATGTAAATCCATGAACCGGCAGTCATCTGCCCATACATCGTCAGTCCCAATGCCTCAAGGCGGCGAAATTCGTCCCAATTGGCCCAGTGCGGCACTAGATTAGAATTGGCAATCAGCACACGCGGCGCGTCCGTATGGGTGCGAAATATCCCAACTGGCTTGCCCGATTGTACGAGCAGCGTTTCATCATGCTCCAACTGTTGAAGCGAGCGCACAATCGCATCAAACGCCGCCCACGAACGCGCCGCTCGCCCAGAGCCGCCATAAACCACCAAGTCATCGGGTCGCTCCGCCACCTCCGGGTCAAGGTTATTCATGAGCATCCGCATGGCGGCCTCTTGCGGCCAGCCCTTACACGTCAGCGTCGTTCCACGCGGAGCTTGTATTCTACGCGCTCCCTGGCTCGTCGCTGACCCAGAAGAATCGTTAGAAGGCATAAAAATATCCTTTCTGTTCTGTAGTCCAAAACATCGCATCTTTATGCTATATTATGACACTCACAAGTATCATAGCCACGTGATATGCAGACGATTGAGGATACGCCGCACTGGCCCCGAATTAACCTCCTCGATATCGAGACGACGCGCCATAAACAGATAGGCAATAGTGCCAATGGCTATCTCGATGGAGAGCTTCACAAAGGCTTGCAGCACGCCTATCAAGCCAAGCGTTGTCGTATTCGTTGTTTGCAACAGGCTATCCAGCCCCTGTTGCAATGAGAAGATGACCAGTCCCATCACAAG
The DNA here is from genome assembly GCA_021828635.1 of Chloroflexota bacterium. Next base: position 1,685 of record JAJZEJ010000318.1, on the reverse strand, counting down.
CGTGGCAATCAGCGTGCGCAAGAGGAAATCAGTCAGGGCGCGTAGATCAAAGCCACCAATACGCTGATAGAGCAGGATGAAGAGTGTCAGCGCCTCTAAGATACCGGCAAGCGAGGTTGAGAAGGATAGGGCCGCCATACCCCACTGCACGCCCAAAACAGCAAAGTTGACCAGAAGCAGGCTGAGCGCGATCTTCACGACAAATTGAGCGAGGCTAATCGTGACAGGCGTTTTTGTGTCGCTGAGCGCGTAAAAAGCACGCACAAGGATTTCTATTGCGGCCAGTGCGGGTAAGCTGATAGCGAAAAAGGCCAGTGTGGTGGCTGTAAATTGCGCCGCTTGTAGCGTAAAGTGTGGACCATGCTCTAACAACGTTTGCACAATTGGTAAGGCCAGAATGATTAGACCGGCGCTGGATGGAATAGCCAAGAAGAGGATGCTGCGCAGATTTTCGACGATAATTGTGCGCACACGGTCAAACCGCTCGCGTGCGACATAGCTGGAAAGCGTTGGAAAAGCGGCTGTGGCGACAGAAGAGCCGAAGAGTGAGACGGGCAAGACCAGAATAGAAAAAGCGTTGAAATAATCTGTAATCAAGCCATTAATCAGCGTGGTACTGACAACCGTACCCAGGAAAGAGAGCAGATAACGGTCCACGCCAGTGCTGAACATCAGCATAGCCGAGTTCATAGCACGTGGAAGCATTTGGCGCACAATCTGCTGAACACCAGGATGCCGCCAATCGAAGGCGAAGCTATAGCGCATTCTGACTTTCGAGAGGCCAGGAAGTTGCACGCTGACTTGTAGGATTGCGCCTAAAACCACGCCTAGCGTGGCTGAATAAATCGTGAAATTATTGAGTGTGTTAGCGCGGGCATGGAAAGCCAGGATCAGACCAGGAATTAAGCCGATGATCTGGCCGACATTGTACAGTACGGTGCCGAGCGCGGTGCGTGTAAAGTCATGGTGGGCATTGAGAATCGCGCCCACGATCACGCCTGAGCCGAGAACGATGGCTTGCAAGAGCATGATGCGCGTCAAGCTGGTAATCAATGCCAGTTCCGACGGCGGGAAGCCGGGGCTATAGAGTGGTACCAGCACTGGCGCAAGAATCATAGCCAGCGCGGCCAAAATGATAACGCCGACGGTGGCAAGATTTAAGGCACTACTGGCAATATGCCATGCCGTCTTTTCATCTTTGAGACCTTCGGAATATTTCGTAAAGACGGGTATAAAGGCCGAACTGAGCGCACCGCCAGTGACAACAGTGTAGATAAGGTCAGGAATAAGATATGCCTGATAGTAAGCATCGGAGAATCTGGTTGCGCCAAAGTCATACGAGAAGATAAAGGTACCCAGCAGGCCGAGGATGCTGCTAAGAAAGAAGGCTCCGGTAATCAAAAATGCGGCCCGCGCAACTTTGACGCGCTGAATCATGCCAGTATCTTGCGCCGGTTCGGCGGCAGGACGCGGAACATAAAGGCGTGGTTCCGGGTTATACTGGTATGGTTGGTGAAATTGGTAAGAGGGAGATAAAGCGCGTTTTTGTTGCTTGTTGTTCATCCGTGATTGTTTTGCCCTTCTTTTCAAATACCGCGAAATAGTAGTTTGTACTATAGCATAAAACACAACGATAGTAGTGTGCCTGGCTAAAATATCCCCCATCAGTATCTTACAAACTGAAT
>JAJZEJ010000503.1 GCA_021828635.1 Chloroflexota bacterium | reverse complement strand
CGCATTCCGCAAAGGAGCCAGCGAGACAACGTGAACGCCATGTCGAAAAAACGGCTGGAGTGTATGCGCAACCTCTAGCGCCAGCCGCGTTTTACCCACACCACCAGGGCCAGTCAGCGTAAGCAAACGTGTATGCTGTTCTTGCAGCAATTGACAGGCACGCGCAAGCTCGTCTGTACGCCCAATAAGGCTATACATTTGAGTCGGTAAAGCGTGTGTTTGGTTTATGCTGCTCATCGTATGTTCCTGAAAGCGTTCTAAAAATAAAAAGGCTGTACTGCTATTATAGCAAACAGGGTGGGCGCATATAACAGGTTGAACCATTTCTCCTCTTTGCTTGACTTTGCGTTTCACATAGTGTACGGTTGTTTCATAGAATAGACAAAGGAGCGCAATGCGATGGAAATCAGAAGTATGCTGGACACGCAGCATCTGGCAGAGTTGGTGAAGAGCAAGCGCGGTGAGCGCAGTCTGCGTGATCTTGCGCAAGAGATTGGCGAGATTAGTCCGGCCACGCTATCACGCATCGAGAATGGCAAAATGCTGGACGTGGAGACTTTTTTGCGCCTGTGCGATTGGCTTCAAATCGTGCCACAGCAATTTATTCGAGAGGTACCGTTTAGTCTGCTTGGCAGTCACGCGCTTAAATATCACGTGCAGGGCGGGCAACCGTTAGAAGGTTCGGTCGTGGTGCAGGGATCGAAAAATGCTGCTCTACCGATTATCGCCGCCGCGCTGATGGCAACAAAGGGGCAAACCATTCTACACAATGTGCCGCTCATTCGGGATGTCTTCGCCGCTATCGAGCTTGCACGTTCGCTCGGTGCGCAAGTGACGCTGCACGAGGACGATCAGGTGCTGGTGATTGATGCTTCGACCATCTCATCAAGCGTACTACCGTCACAGTTGACTAGCTTATTTCGTGGCTCGGTACTGTTCCTGGCTCCCGTGCTGGCAAGAACGGGGCAGGTCTCGATTGAAGCCGTTGGTGGTGATAAGCTCGGCAGGCGTGGTCTGGATTTCCATTATCGTGGCTTCGCCCGCCTCGGCGCGGAGGTAATAGGTGATGCGGAGCATATCTCGGTGCGTATGGGCAAGTATCACGGCGCATATCTCTATCTGGATACGCCGAGCCATACCGGTACCGAGAATCTCATGATGGCGGCCTGCCTGGCAAAAGGCACAACGCTGATTGAGAATGCCTCAATGGAGCCTGAAATTGCCGATGTAGCGCATTTCCTCAATCTGATGGGCGCTAAAATTAGTGGTGTAAACACCGCCTTGCTGAATATCGAGGGCGTTGATGAACTCTCGGCAGTCGAATATACGATTATGCCTGACCGCCTGGATGCTGGCACCTTTGCCATTGCCGCCGCCGCGACTCAGGGCGACGTGACATTAGTTGGTGCATCGTTGCGCCATCTTGGCGTGATACGTGCAAAGTTGGAGCAGATGGGGGTCGATATTGCCGAGGATGGCCCTATTGTGCGCGTGCGTCGTCCATCGGCCTTGCGACCAATCAATCTCGTCACGTGGCCCTATCCCGGCTTTCCTACCGACTTGCAACCGCAGATGATGACGTTAGCGTGTCTGGCGCAAGGGCTTTCATATGTACGCGAAACACTTTATGAAGCGCGGTTCGGCACGGTTCAAGAACTCATGAAGATGGGTGCTGAGATCAAAACCGAGCGTGATCTGGCTATCGTCTCTGGTCCGACACACTTTAGCGGCGCAGAAGTGATTGCGCATGACATTCGGGCTGGCATGGCGCTCTTGATCGCGGGTGCGGTCGCTGAGGACGCGACCACTATCGAGAATGCATGGATGATCGAGCGCGGATGCAGTGCCGTTGTGCGTCGTTTCTCGCAACTTGGCCTATCAATCGTGGAGGAGCGCGTCACCGCACAACCACTTTTCGCGTAATCACGAATGGAGAAAGGTCATACGTGTTTATTATTCCCGATACCTTTGCCCGTACCATGATTGAGCTACACGAAGATGAGGGCGTAGCTTGGCTTGAACGCTTGCCAGTGATACTTGCTGCATGTGAGCGGCGCTGGCAGATCAGTATACAGGCTCCATTTGCCAACCTCTCGTTCCACTATGTCGCACGGGCTATTCGTGCAGATGGCACACCCGTAGTTGTGAAGGCATGTTCGCCAACCGACGAATTTATGCGAGAGTCAGAGGCGCTGCGACTTTTTGACGGGCATGGCATGGTGCAATTGCTGGCGAGCGATGCCAACGACGAGGTGATGTTGTTGGAGCATCTGCACCCTGGTACGCTGTTGCTTGCTATTGAGGACGATGAAGTAAACACAGCTATTGCCGCCGATGTCATGCGTCAGTTCTGGCGGCCAGTACCTGTGCAACACCCATTTCCCACAGTACAGGATTGGGGGCGTGGCTTTACGCGCTTGCATCAGCACTATAACGGTGGTTATGGTCCATTTCCGCCAAAACTGCTCGATGAGGCGGAGCATCTCTATACGGAACTGAGCGCCTCGATGGCAACGCCTGTCCTCTTGCATGGTGATCTCCATCATGAAAATATTCTGGCGGCCAATCGTCGTCCCTGGCTAGCGATTGACCCCAAAGGACTGGTTGGCGAACCAGCTTACGAGGTTGGTGCATGGTTGCGCAACCCACTTCCGCAACTGCTCCAGATGCCGAATCCTGGGCGCGTATTAGCTCGCCGCATTGATCAA
>JAJZEJ010000181.1 GCA_021828635.1 Chloroflexota bacterium | reverse complement strand
GGTCAGGCAGAGTACCTGCATGATATGGTTCTGCACCATATCACGAATGGCTCCCTCCGATTCATAATACTCAGAGCGCGACTCGATGCCCAGACTCTCGGCCACAAGAATCTGCACATGGTCGATATACTTCTGATTCCATAGTGGCTCGAAGATGCCGTTGGCAAAGCGCAGAGCCAGAATATTCTGCACCGTCTCCTTGCCCATATAATGGTCGATACGGTAAATCTGATCCTCGTGGAAGACATTGCCAAGCTGGCTGTTTAACTCCTGGGCCGTAGCGAGATCATGACCAAATGGCTTCTCGACAATCAGATGCACCCATGAAGTATGCTCTCCCTGCTGCACCGGTTGCGCCAAGCCAGCTTTTCCCAGATGGCCCACAATCACCGGGTCCAGTTCTGGCGGCGTGGACAGGTAGAAGAGGCGATTGCCTCTAGTTCCTTGAGTACGATCAAGCTTGTTAAGCAGATTAGCCAGCTTCTGGTAGCCCTCATCGCTATTGATATCGGCCTGGCAATAGGAGAGACGCTCAGCAAATGCCTGTTGGGCCTCGCTATCCAGCCGATCATCGTCAGGCATATATTTACTCAGCGATTCCAGAACGGTCGCTTGCCACTGCTTATCATCCATTGGACGACGTGCGAATGCCACTATGCAAAAGCTCTCCTTGATGGGGTGGTCATGCCAGAGGTGAGCCAGGGTAGGTAATAGTTTGCGTTGTGCCAGATCACCGGTTGCTCCAAAGATCACAATGGCACAGGGTTCAGGCGTATGACCATCTTGCCAGATGGTATGCTGCTTGAGTATATTCCCTTCGACACGCACATTTTGTGTCATACAACCATCTCCTCTTCAATAAAATTTTATGTCTACCTGTTACACGGGCTGGCAGCCCTTTTTGTACAAGCAGACAGAGCATATATTTGTATCCACATCTTACAACAAAACTCGTCTGAATATGGTAGGATGAAGCTGTTTCAATATTAAAATGGAGCAATCTATGCCTCACTTTGACTACGATCTCACCATTATCGGCGGTGGCTCCGGTGGCCTGACCGCTGCACGGGTCGCTACCGCGTTAGGAGCTAGCGTCCTGCTCATCGACAAGCAGCAACTTGGCGGCGATTGCCTGCACTACGGTTGCGTACCAAGCAAGAGTCTGATCCATGTGGCGCGTACACTGCATCACACGAAACGCGCCAACGAGATAGGACTGACAGCTAACGATATACATATAGATATCCCTAAAGTGACTGCTTATGTGCAAAACGTCATCCAGCGTGTCAGCGAAGCCGAACAGGTCTACACAGAGGGCGTGACTGTCAAATTTGGCAACGTCGTTTTTAAGTCACCAACCAGACTACAACTGAACGATGAGACGATCACCACGCGCAATACGCTCATTGCCACCGGCTCTCACCCATTCGTACCAGACATTGAAGGGCTGGCTGCAACAGGCTATCTCACGAACGAAGATGTATTCGATCTGCAAGCACTACCATCATCACTAATTATTATCGGTGGTGGCCCTATCGGCGTCGAGCTAGGACAGGCATTCGCTCGCCTCGGCACTAACGTTACCATCATTCAGAGGCCGGAACGCATTCTCCCCAAAGAGGAACCAGAAGTCTCCACGACTATTAGCGATGTGCTACGCGCCGAGGGTATCACGCTCGTCACCAATGCACGTTTTATCCGCGCCGAACGCAAAGGCTCCCAAAAGATTATCACGGCACGCCAGGGCGACACGTTACTCACCTTTGAGGCCGACGAAATCCTGCTGGCGCTGGGCAGACAACCAAATATTGCGAGCATGAACCTGGAAGCGGCAGGAGTGACCTATGATAGCAAGGGTATCAAAGTCAACGAATACCTGCAAACCTCGACAGTCAATATTTTAGCCATTGGGGATGTCATTGGCGGCTATCTCTTTACTCATGTAGCGGCCTATCAAGCTGGTGTGGCTGTCCAGAACGCGCTTCTTCCTGTCTATAAGAAAAAGGTCGATTATCGCGTCGTACCGTGGTGTACTTTTACTGATCCAGAGGCGGCACGAGTGGGGCTGACACGTGCGGAGGCTGAGCAGCAGCACAAAGAGATACGTGAAGAGCTTTTTCCGTGGGCTGAGATTGATCGGGCGCAAGCCGAACACGAGACAATTGGCTTCATCAAGCTGATTTTGGCCGGTAAAAAGGATGAGATTGTCGGAGCGCACCTCGTCGGAGCTAACGCGGGTGAGCTACTCGGTGAACTCTCACTGGCGATGCAGCATCACCTGACGCTCAACGACATTTTCAATACCATTCACGCCTACCCAACAATGGCAACCGGCTTGCAACAGGCCGCGCTGGAAGCCTATCTCAAAGGGCGGCGTGCCGCTAGCAACCGCAAAATTGTCGAAACCGTCTTGAAGTTGCGTGGCTCAGGAGCATAATCGTGGCAGGGTACCCGCAAAGGATACCCTGCTTTGGCTACTTGCGTTATACACTACGCTTCACGGGTATTTTATGCGGCGCACTCTTGTAGATATGACGCGCCATCGAGAGTGGATTTGAGAGTACTACAGCTAAAAAGCTACAAATGACAAGAGGCGCAATCATAGCTGCAATAGCTAGAGGAGAGAGCGACGCACGGAGAAGATACAGCGCGATACCTTGTAGCATCAGGTAGACAATCAGCAGTGAAGTGGCTGTGATAACCAGTGA
>JAJZEJ010000461.1 GCA_021828635.1 Chloroflexota bacterium | reverse complement strand
CCCCCCTTGCCACTCGGCGCACCGATCATTCGTATTGGACGCGCCTCTGATAATGATGTGGTACTGGACCATCCACAAGTCTCCATGCACCATGCACGCCTGGAACAGACTCGTGAGGGCTACCGCATTATCGATCTCAATAGTACCAATCATGTCTATGTGAATGCGCAACTTGTCACCAATCGGCTCCTCAAGGTCGGTGACGATGTGCGCATCGGTCCTTACAGACTGGCTTATAGTGGCACGCAACTCACCCAATATGACGAGAGCCAGAATATTCGCATTGACGCCTTACACTTGAAAAAAGAGGGCAACAAACACATCGTCTTGCTCAACAATATTTCGTTAGCCATTCCACCGCGCAAGTTTGTCGCCATCGTTGGTGGTTCGGGTACTGGCAAATCAACCCTCCTAGATGCACTCAACGGCTTACGCCCGGCTCAGTTGGGCAAGGTGTTCTATAATGGTCACGATTATTATGCTAATCTGGCGGCCTTCAGCACACAACTGGGCTATGTGCCACAGGAAGACATCATTCACCGCGACCTGACAGTTGAACGCGCCCTATACTATGCCGCTAAACTGCGCCTGCCCGATGACTTTACCGAGGCACAGATTCGGATGCGCATTGAAGAGGCGCTGGATGATGTAGAAATGAAGCCACGACGCAATCTGTTGGTCAGCAAGCTCTCTGGCGGCCAGCGCAAGCGCGTCTCTATCGCGCTGGAACTGCTGGCAAATCCCAGCGTCTTCTTCCTGGATGAACCAACGTCCGGCCTCGACCCTGGCCTGGATCGCAAGATGATGTTGCTGCTGCGCAAACTGGCCGACAAGGGCCATACGATTGTGCTGGTGACGCACGCCACAAACAATATCAATAACTGCGACTACATCTGCTTTCTGGCACAAGGCGGTCGCCTGGCTTATTATGGTTCACCGGACGGAGCCAAAGCCTATTTTGGCAAGACCGATTTCGCCGAAATCTATAGCGCCCTGGAGCCGAGCGAGGAGAACCCGCATATTCCGGCTGAGGCCGAGGAGCGTTTCAAGCAGTCCGAGGAATACAGGCGCTATATCGTCGGCCCGTTGAAGCCGCTAGAACAGATGGTGAATGGCGATGCGAGCTATCACGAACCAACGGTAGCTATCAAAGCGGTCAAGCGCGGCAACCCCTGGAAACAGTTCCGCATCCTCACCATGCGTTATTTGACGCTCTTACTGAATGATCGCATCAATATGCTGATACTGATCTTACAGGCACCCGTTCTAGCACTGTTCCTATTTTTGCTAACGCCATCGGCCGCTTTTTCGCCAACAAGCGTTGCCACCTGTCCTACTCGCGCCAATATAACGGCTACCACTGGCCCAATTGTCTCTGTTAATTGCCAGCGTGTCGTTAATATGCTCAATACGCCGCAGGGCCAGCAGTTCGCCGCGCAACAAGGCAAGACACCGAATCAGGTACTCAACGATTCTATCATTCAAGGTTCTGGCTTCGATGCGCAAAAGACGTTACTGTTCATGGCCTTCGCGGTCGTGCTACTGGGCTGTATTAATGGGGTGCGCGAGATTGTCAAAGAAGACGCCATCTATAAACGTGAACGGGCCGTCAACCTGGGCATCGTGCCGTATATGTTCTCGAAGATCGTCGTGCAGGGCGTGCTGATGCTGGTGCAAAGTTTGATTGTGCTACTGATTGTCAACACGCAAGCCTCTTTTCAGCACAGCATTCTCCTCCCACCATTGCTTGAACTCTACATCACCTTGAGTTTAACCGCGCTGGCCGGACTAATGCTGGGCTTGACCATCTCGGCCATTGCGCCCAATACCGACCGCGCCATGAGTATCATCCCGCTGATCCTGGTGCCGCAGATACTTTTCTCCGGCGCTATCTTCGCGCTCAACAATCCGCTCTTTCAATTTCTGGGTTGGTTCTTCGCCGTTCACTGGGCGATGGCGGGCATGGGTTCAACAGCCGGTCTGCACGCAAACAAGCTGGTATCGGGCGATAACTTTATCTATCAAGGCACACTCTTCACCTCGGTCAATCCAAACGGGTCTTTTCCCCTGGCGCTTGCGCACTTGCTAATGGTCTGGGGTGTATTGATTGCGATGTGCGTCCTACTTGGCTTTGTCACCGCCTATTTCCTGAGAAGGAAAGATGCTCGTGCATGATGCCCAAAAGTGCCGTCTAAGAGCGTTCATCATGGTAGTAAGGGCATACGAAAAGCCCGGATAAGCTCGACGTTGGTACTTCTTGGCATAGTGCTTGCTGTTATGTCGCGTATCATGGTATGGTAATATTGTTCTCAACAAAAAGCATTCGGAGAGGGAACAAGTAGGGTAGTTGTGTTACTCAACAAGCATATCATCGTCGGTATCTGTGGAGGGATAGCGTCGTATAAAGCTGTGGAACTGGTCAGCCGCTTGCAGCAGGCCGGTGCGCTTGTCGATGTTGTCATGACAGAACACGCGGAAGATTTCGTCCGTCCACTGACGTTTGCAACAATGAGCCATCGGCCCGTCTATACAGACCTCTGGGAGGCGTCGGGGCAAGCAGCCGAAAGGCATATCGCTCTGGCGGAGGCTGCGGACGCACTGGTGATCGTACCGGCAACGGCAAACACGATTGCCAAGCTGGCTTACGGCATTGCGGATAACATGTTGACGGCGGTGGCATTGGCAACGAAAGCGCCATTATTGCTGTCTCC
>JAJZEJ010000458.1 GCA_021828635.1 Chloroflexota bacterium | reverse complement strand
ACTGATCGACACCGAAAGCAAGCTCGACGCCCAGATTGCACTGCTCAATCGTCTGCGCACTGGCGGCGATGAGATCAGCTCGCAGGACACACATCACAATCTATACTGGGGCGTGCGCAACGTCTACGTCACCAATCCGCGCACCAACATCGGCGATTCGCTTTCAGCTGTGCTACGCCTGTATTTCTCGAAGATACGGCACAAGGCGTTTTTGTGGTAGAGTATGTGATATATTTAACGTCAATCATGAAAAGGAGCATGTTCTGTAGAGGAAAAGAGCAAGATGCGAGAAGTTTTCCTCAGCCTGATGGAGTATACTCAACCCAATTGGGGATACTTCACCCAGGCGGTATACTTCTCAACGGTGACTTCCGATCACGAGAAAGAAGAGAGGAAACATGTTGACGAAAATCGGTACCATCACAATAGGTGTCAGCGATCAGGACAAAACCCTCGACTTTTATGTGAACAAGCTCGGCTTTGAAAAGATAGGTGACCAGCCCATGAGCGAAACGGAGTGCTGGCTGGAAATTGCTCTTCCTGGCACACAGACCCATATCATGCGAGGTCTGCGTGCCAAAGTGGCGGCGATACAACAAAATGAGTCTAGCTAAGGAGTCTACTCATGGGACAGATAACCCCTCTCAATAAAACGTTTAAGGCCACCATTGAAGACCGCAATGGCTGGGCATGTGTGGTGTGGCCTGAATCGGTTACATTTTTTGGTTCTACCAAGTCCGTCAAGGTCAAAGGCACCATGAACAGCGTTGCCTTCCAGACGGCCTTTATGCCGTGGGGCGACGGCACACAATTCTTACCCGTAAGCAAAAAATTACTCAAGGCCATGCAGGCGCAACCAGGCGATGTTATTGAAGTGTACTTGGAGGAACGGCTATGAACGACCCGCTCTTTATTGGGCTAGACAGTAAGGATCCGGCGAAAGTTGTACTCGGCGCTGCGTTTAAGTCCTACACTGTACAGTTACGTGATGCGTCAGTACATTATGTATCGGGCGGTAGCGGTCCATCGATTATTTTTCTGCACGGATTTTCACAAGACTGGTACGAGTTCAGCAAGGTTATGTGCTTGTTTGCTACCAGGTACACAGTTATCGCAGTTGACTTACGGGGCATCGGAAAGTCCAAAGCTACGCGAGCCAACTATGATGCAGAAACACAGGCTAATGATATTCACGAACTGACCAGCCAGCTTGCTATTAAAGATTCCTACATTGTAGGCCATGATATGGGCGGCATGATCGCGTATGCGTATGCTCGTCTTTACCCGTCCGAAACGCGAGGTGTAGCTATATTGGACGGCCCGCTACCCGGTACAACCAGCACCGACCTCATGGTCAAGATGCCATTCCTCTGGCACTTCACCTTTCACCGTCTACCCAAATTACCTGAATGGCTTATTGGTGGCCGTGAGTACACCTACTTTAAAAGGGCATTCTTCCTTCGCTTTGCAAAGGACAAGCAAGCAATGACAGACGCAGACATGCGTCACTACGCGAGCGCCTATAAAATTCCCGAACAGTTGCGAGCTGGGCTTGGCTTGTATCGAACCTATCAAAAGAACCGGGTATTCATGAGATCTCACCGCAACGAGCTGGATGTGCCTATATTCCTCATCGAGGGTGACTATGGCTCCGGTAAGCCGGGGCCAACGGCCAATGAGCTTACCAAAAAGTTTGGTTGTCGCAATGTGATAGCACAGGTAGCAGCAGGCTGTGGGCATTTTATGGCTAGTGAACAGCCACATGTTATTGCCGATCTCCTCCAAAACCGAGCGTAACGTGAGTGGCACACGATATATGTAGTGACACTTCTTGTGGGTGCCATGCCTACCGCTTTCCTCTTGTTTCCGCATAAATTCTTGTGGATGCCATGATAAGGGCATCGTACTACAGGGTTTACGGCTATAAGAAGCTTGGTACGACAGTAGTGACGAAACGCTCTACTGTTGCGACATCCAGGAAGCGGAAAATGAAATGGCTGACGCCGAGCGCGGAAAATTGCTCAATCTCGCGTGTCACCTCGGCGGCATTGCCTGCTACGTAGTGTTTTTGCGGATGGCGCACTACCTGGGCAGGATTTTCTGAGACGCTGATTGTCGCTAGATAGGTCAGTTTGATTGTCGAGGGGTCGCGGCCAACACGCTGGCAGTGCTGTTTGAGAATGGAGAGTTTGCGGGCGTAGGTTGTGACATCTACAGAGTTGTAGTTCCACCAATCGGCGTAGCGGGCGACGATGGATAGCGTGCGTTGTTCGCCGCCACCGCCGATGAGTAGGGGAATCATCGGGTCGGGACGCGGCGAACAATAGGCATCGGAAATCTGGTAGTGTCTTCCCTCAAAGGTGGCTGGTTGCGTGCGCCACATGAGACGCATAATCTGTGCTGCTTCCTCTAGTTGCCCCATGCGTGTGCCGACTGATGGGTAGGCATAGCCATAGGCACGGTATTCGTCCTCTTTCCAGCCCGCGCCCAATCCTATTATAACCCGCCCACTTGAGAGTGCCTGCACGTTAGCGTCCATCTTCTCCAGCAGGGCGGGATTGCGATAGGATTGCGCCATTACCAGCGTACCCAGCTTGAACTGTGGATGCCGCGCCGCCAGATAGGTCAGCGTGGTGAAGCATTCTAGCGTGTCAGCTGCTTCCCACTGCACATGATCTTCAACCCAGATCGTGCTAAAGCCAGCCGTCAACGTCTGA
>JAJZEJ010000200.1:5358-11815 GCA_021828635.1 Chloroflexota bacterium | reverse complement strand
TAGATCGGTTGCCAGAACGCCAGCGCCAGCGCGTAACACTGCTACATGGTGCGCTGACCTATCGAGATCAGCGTCTGCAAGGCTATGATGCCGCCGCAGTTGTAGAGGTAATTGAGCATCTTGACCCGCCACGTCTCAGTGCTTTCGCTCGCGTGCTGTTCGAGTGCGCTTGTCCTACAACAGTGGTGATGACCACGCCGAACGCCGAATACAACGTCAAGTTCGAGACGCTTCCAGCTGGAATCTTGCGCCATAGTGACCATCGCTTTGAATGGAGCCGTCAGCAGTTCAAGACCTGGGCCAGTGATGTCGCGCAACGCTTTGGCTATCGTGTCGCCTTCACGCCTCTTGGACCAGAGGATGAAGCAGTTGGTACACCTTCGCAGATGGCAGTTTTCTCGCGTATCATGACAAAAGAGTAGCAGGTGATTTCTATGAGGATTACGATACCGGAACCGGCATTAGTGGTGCTGATTGGGCCATCGGGCGCAGGCAAATCTACCTTTGCGCATCGCCACTTCAAGTCCACCGAGATTATCTCGTCGGATTTCTGCCGCGGATTGGTGGCCGATGATGAGAACGATCAGGGCGCGAGCGGTGACGCCTTTGATGTCCTGCACTATATCACTACCAAACGTCTTGCTGCTGGTCGCCTGACAGTGATTGATGCTACCAATGTGCAGCCCGAAGATCGTAAGGCATTGCTGAAAATAGCTCACGATTGTTATTGCCTATCGGTGGCGATTGTCTTTAATCTGCCCGAAAAGCTATGTTATGAGCGCAATCAGCAGCGACCGGATCGTCAGTTTGGGCCGCATGTTGTGCGCCGCCATATTGCTATGCTGCGTCGTTCGCTAGGGAGTCTGCGCAAAGAGGGCTTCCATCACTTTTTTGTTTTGTCAGCACCCGAAGAGGTTGATGCTGTCGAGGTTGTACGCGAGCCGCTTTGGAATAATCGTAAGAGTGAGCATGGCCCGTTCGACGTTATCGGCGATATTCATGGCTGTTTCAATGAAGTGACGACGTTGCTCACACAACTTGGCTATGTAATTGAGCAGAGTAATAGTGATGAAATGATCTATCGTGTGCAGCATCCAGAGGGTCGCAAAGTAGTGTTCCTGGGCGACCTGGTAGATCGTGGTCCTGCAACGCCACAGGTATTACGTTTGGCAATAAGCATGGTAGAGGCTGGAACGGCGCTGTGTGTACCGGGCAATCATGACGTGAAACTGATGCGTAAGCTGCAAGGTCACGATGTGAAGGTAGCTTATGGGCTTGAGCAATCGCTGGCACAACTGGAGCAGGAGACAGCAGCTTTTCGTGAGCGTGTTGTGCGTTTTTTGGATGGGTTGGTCAGTCATTATGTGCTGGATGATGGTAAGTTGGTGGTGGCCCATGCGGGTATGAAAGAGCAGATGCAGGGGCGTAGTGCGCGAGCGGTGCGCGAGTTCGCACTTTATGGTGAGACGACAGGTGAGACCGACGAGTTTGGTCGGCCCGTGCGCTATAACTGGGCGGCGGAGTATCGCGGCAAAGCGATGGTTGTCTATGGGCATACACCCGTCGCTGAGCCGGAGTGGCTCAATCACACAATCAATATCGATACTGGCTGCGTCTTCGGTGGCAAGCTAAGTGCGTTGCGTTATCCAGAGAAAGAACTGATTTCCGTGCCTGCCATGCGTGTCTACAGCGAGCCGTCCAAGCCACTTCTTATAGCCAAAGACTCTGAACCGACGACATTAACGATGCAACAACAACAGGATGAGTTGTTGGATAGGGAGGATGTGGCTGGCAAGCGACTGATTACTACACGGTTACACGCGAATATCACTATTCGTGAGGAGAATGCTATTGCCGCTTTGGAGGTGATGAGCCGTTTTGCCGCTAATCCCAAGTGGTTGATTTACCTGCCGCCAACGATGTCACCTTGTGAGACGAGCAGAGAGCCTGACTTGCTTGAACATCCCGCCGAAGCGTTTGCTTATTACCGACGAGAAGGCGTAGAACAGGTGATTTGTGAAGAGAAGCACATGGGGTCACGCGCAATCATGATTGTGTGCCGCGACGAAGGGGTAGTTCGCCAACGTTTTGGCATCATGGATGAGGGAAGTGGCATCTGCTATACGCGCACCGGCAGACACTTCTTCGAGAATCGTGCGTTGGAGGCGGAACTGATTGGGCATGTGCGAGCAGCACTGGATGCAACCGATTTCTGGCAGCGTTTTCAAACGAGCTGGGTTTGTCTGGATTGTGAACTGATGCCCTGGTCGGTCAAGGCGCAAGAACTGCTTTTGCGTCAGTATGCCGCCGTGGGTAGCGCAGCTCGTGCCTCTCTGCATGATGCTGTAGCTTTATTGGAACAGGCTGAGCAGACCGGCATTGCTATGAATGGACTAGTGGAGACGTATCGGCAACGCTATGCTTTGGCGGAACGTTATGTCGCTGCATACCGCCATTACTGCTGGCCCGTCAACTCCATTGCTGATCTGAAACTTGCGCCGTTCCATATTCTGGCGACAGAAGGAACAACGCATATCGAGAAAGATCATCGCTGGCACATGGAGACGATTGCGCAAATTTGCGCGGCTGACGAGCAGTGCTTGCTGGCTACACCGTATGTCACTGTTGCCGTCAATGATGAGGCCAGTTGTGAAGCTTGTATAGCATGGTGGAAGCAACTGACCGAGCGTGGCGGCGAAGGTATGGTAGTTAAGCCTGGGCAATTTGTTGTGCGCAGCAAGCATGGATTGGCGCAACCTGCGATCAAGTGCCGTGGTCCTGAATACTTGCGTATCATCTATGGGCCGGATTATGACCAGCCGGAGAACCTGGCACGCTTGCGGGGGCGCGGTCTGGGTCTGAAACGCTCGCTGGCCTTGCGCGAGTTCGCTCTAGGCGTTGAGTCTCTGGAACGTTTTGTGCGTAATGCGACGTTGCGCCATGTGCATGAATGCGTTTTTGGTGTCCTGGCGCTGGAGAGCGAACCAGTCGATCCGCGCCTATAATCTCTTTTGATGTGATAACGCCTATAAACATGAAAATATTTATAGGCGTTATCACATCAGCTTACTCCATCACCTCGAAATATTGCTCGATCAGTTCAAAGTGTTCGGCATCATGATTGCACATGGAGGCGATCAGCAAACCTATTGGTTCGGTGTCTTTGCCATCCCACGGCACATGTACTGCTTCCGTCAGGTTTTTATCGTCAAGATCATCAATGACCAGATGCTGCAAGTGTTCGTGTACCTCTTCCCAATAGTTGCGTACCTGTGGGAGTGTCATCGCGGCGTTAGCCTGGCGATCTATTTCATTGGCTTCGTCACCGCTTGGTGTCACAGGGGGCAATGGCTGGTCGTGCAGATAGGCCACGAGTAGTGCATGAGTAGCAGCTTTCCAGTGTGTCATATGTGCAAGGAAATCTTTCACAGACCAGTCTTCTGGTGTGAAAGGTACCTGTTGCTCTTCATCGTCCAGCTGTGTGATAAGGGTTCTAAAGCGTTCGAGGTCACTTTGTAAAGCTTCAATTAGATTTTCCTGCTTTGGTAGTTTTGTCGTCATAAATGCTGGTCCTTCCTTGAGATAATATACCGACCATCGTGTATAGCACGCTCATATACGTGTGTCGGTTACATGCCAGAGGTTATGGAAATAATAGTACAAATGTGCGAGAATAATGTCAAGTGCGAACGCATCATATTGGGAAAGGAATACTGCATGAAACTCACATGGCTACCTGAGCGGTTGGCTGTTTGCCGCCTGCAATCTGGCGAGGCAATCCCTTCCTGGGCTTTGCAGCACTATACCTTCCTGAGCATTACCTCTACTGCCGAGGAGCTTTCTATCGTTTGCCCGATTGCCAGTGTGCCTGCTGAGGTGTATCGTGAGCAGCCCTGGCGTGCTATCAAGGTGCAGGGACCGCTAGATTTCTCGTTGGCTGGTATCCTCGCGTCACTAGCCAATCCTCTGGCTGCTAGTGGTATCTCCATTTTCGCTATCTCCACTTTTGATACCGACTATTTGCTGGTGCGTGAACGAGATACAACCATTACGCAGACTGTATTAGAGCAGGCGGGAAATATTTTTGTAAAGTGAACCATAATATGTAGCTGATCCGTGTTATAGGCAAAGTTATTGTGATGTACAGAGAAGTTCAGAAAGGAGCAGCTATTATGGTTATCACTTTCACTACACTCATCATCTGGCTGATTATTGCGGCTCTTATTGGCATTATTGGCGAACTAATCGCCCGTCGGCGTGCGCCTGGTGGTTTGATTGGTGCTATCATCGCGGGCTTTGTCGCCATCTTCCTTGTCGTCGGCGTCTTCCACTTCGCCATTGCCGGTGAGCCGCGTGTCGAAGGAGTTCCGCTCATCAGCTCGATCATCGCGGCGGCTATTCTTGTTGCCCTCTGGAGTGCGCTAGTCTACCCGCGCTACTATCGTAGCTGGCGTCGTCGCTAAGCCTCATTGATCTAATGTGGTTCTATGTCTTGATGTCTGGAGAGCAGAAAGGCGCTAAAGTTCGCTATGCTCTCCACATCCCCTTCGCCGAGCATGTTGACGATGCGTTTGACGACGAGGCGATGAGGCTGATTGGGACCGGATGGTAGCACAAAGCCAATTGCATTCGTCGCCATTTGTGGTTCGCGCTCACCACGAATCTCGTCCGCGACCAATTCAAAGAACTCGGCAAGATCAAGCTCCAGCGATTGTGCCAGACTCTCCAGAACCTTCGCCGATGGATATTTTTGCCCTCGTTCAATCTCGCCCACGTAAATCTCTGAAAGCCCGGCCTTGTCGCCCAACTCTTTAATCGTCATGTTGCGATCCTGTCGCTCGCGCCGTATCACGCGCCCGATGACCTCTTGCAAATCCGCCATCTATTCGCTCCTTCTCTGATCTATGCTGAAAGCATATCTTTTTATAGGCTATGCTATCAGCATAGTTTCTATCTATGATTATAAGCTTGCAGCATGATATAGTCAAGATAACGAAACGTTGTGTTGGATAAAGAAAAGAAGGAGCAACACTTATGGCGATACATGTATCATGGCAACCCTTTAGAAACGAACAAGCGGAGGGGCGGATGAGAGGCTATGTGCCGATGGTCTATGAGAAGGTGCCTGCTGGTCCCGCGCCCTGGGAATATCATGTACTGACTGTTGACGCCAGCGAGGTAGCGTTGCCGGATGTCGTGCAGTTGAATGAGTTGGGTCAGCAAGGTTGGATGCTGGCGGGCATGCTGGATGAGCGTGTCAGTGGGCATGGTTCACATGTGTACTATTACTTTGCGCGTCCGCGCATAGATGATTAGGGGGATACAATGAGTCTCTATGTACCAACAGTGGTTGAATCGACGGGGCGCGGCGAGCGTGCGTATGATCTCTTCTCGCGTCTGCTCAAAGACCGTATCGTGATTGTTAATGGGCAAGTTGAAGATACGATGGCGAATCTGGTGATTGCGCAATTGCTCTTCCTGGCATCTGAGGATAGCAAGCGCGAGATCAACCTGTATATCAGTTCTCCTGGTGGTGTAGTCGCGGCTGGCATGGGCATCTACGATACGATGCGTTCGTTGCCCTGTCCCATTGCCACAACCTGCGTTGGCTACGCGGCCAGCTTTGGCACCATTCTGTTAATGGCTGGCGATAGAGGCAAACGCTATGCTATGCCACATGCACGTATCCATATGCACCAGCCGTTACAGGGCGGCCTCAGTGGGCAGGCTACCGATATTGATATTCACGCACGCGAAATCCTGCACCTGCGTGATATGTTGAATGGCATTATCCACTACCATACCGGTCAGCCACTGGAGCGTATCAAGCATGACACCGACCGCGACTTCTACATGAGCGCCGCCGAGGCCAAAGAATACGGCATCGTGGACGAGGTACTGACGCTGATAGACAAATAAATACTGTGATTGGGTTGGCATGGCACCCACGAGGGATGCCACTACATGTAAGTGCGCTACTCACAATGCAAGCAGCATGGCACCCACGAGGGATGCCATGCTGCTTGCATTTTATACATTTGACGCTCATGCTATTGCCATTTATAATGATTGCGCTCACTGTTATGTTGTGAAAGGAGCGCAAAACGCCTATGATCATTCGCCGTTTTAGTGCTGACCTCAAGACAAAAGTTCCTGGCAACCATACCGATTTGTATGCTGTGCCTATTCAGTTTGATCGCCGAGATGTGCTGCCTGAACGCGAGGAAGCGGCAGCACAGCGTTTCAATGGTTTGCCGATTTTGTTGGACCGACCAATGACGGTAGTGGCGATGTATCTAGAGTCACACTGCGCGATGGAAGAACATAGCGCAGCCGTACCGATCCTATTTCTTGTCACGGCAGGGAGCGGTTTCGTGCGTATTGGTGGGCCAGATGGAGAGACGCGGGCAGTTAGTGCTGGTGATGCCATACTCTGGCCGGTTGGGCAAGATCATAT
>JAJZEJ010000200.1:0-5348 GCA_021828635.1 Chloroflexota bacterium | reverse complement strand
GATCGAATCTAACACAAATGCTTGTGGCCCACTAGCAACGGTGCCGAAGCGCAGGACGCCGCGTGGTGTGGCGATGGCATACTGATTATCTAGCCATGCCACAAAACCTAATGGGCGCGTAGGGGGATTGGCTACTGTTAGCACTAATCCATCGTCAACCCAAAAACGAGCCTGCTGTGAATGCCACTCAAGCGCGTAGGTGTGCCATTGTGTCATCTCGACGCTGAGCAATGTTTCGCTGGCCCCACTTATGCGCTGGAGCCAGTATGCGGCGGCTTGCGTATCACCGCTTATTCTGGCCCAGCCAACTGATAAAGTTGTTGGGAGTAGCGCACCAAGCGATGCTGTACGCATACTATGCACAACCTGTGCTTTCCAACCGTAGCCAGGAATACCAGGCACGAGCGTCATATTCGAGGGCGGCGAGGCATAGAAGAACCAGATCGCTTCTGGTAGCATCAGAATATCGCCACGCACCGAAAATGGATAGTTCCAGAAACCAAAGCCAGCTGTACCACACAAATGCTGCTGTGAAATTTGCGATGAACGAGCTGCCGGTAGCGATGAACGGGCGCGTACCTCCATACGCAAGGGTGGTCGCCAGGGAAAACGTGTGCGTGACAGACCTGCATAGTCATCAATTTGCGCATCGGTATAATGACCTTGTTGCGCACCCGCGAAACTCATCTTGAGCGTTGCATCTGTGACGGATAATTGTCCACCGCCGATACAGGTCGGTGTCCAGCGTGTATTGAGTGTTGGTTGCGTAAAGCTGTCCCACATTATTTATACTGATGATTCGTTTGATTTGTTGTATCTGTCAGTGTGTCGTGTGTATCGCCTGGATTTTGTAGCAACAATTCCTCCATGCGTTTCCATACACTCAGGTCGGCCTGCATGTTATCCAATGCTATGCCCCGGCGGGAGGCATCGAGAAGAGTCTCCAGCATCATAGAACGAAATCTGGTAAAGTGGGGTTTTTGTATCTCTGCTGGCGGCATAACGCCGAGCGAAATTTGCCCAGTGGCGTAAAAATCTTCTGGCTCGAAAGCCAGTGCCATCAGGTCGGCGAATTGTTGTACCAGTGTGGTGCGCGAGGGCGGTAAAAAATAGTTATATTGGGTGCTGGAAACAAGAAAGACGGCGGCTATTTGGCCTGCGTAGAGGATAGGATAAATAGCGCAACTTTTTTCATATTCTTCGCGTGCGGCGGGAAGGTTATGCTCTTCATCGACATTCTCAATGATATTGGGACGGCAGAGCGTGATGACGTTGCCAGCCAGCGATTCCGCGCCTAGGAACATGCCATTCTGTTCCAGATTGCCATGCCAAGGTGGTAGGCCGCGCCCAATACGTTCGCGCAAACTGCGTACCTTTTGTTGTGGACCGGATGGAGGCATGCACGTTGCAACGCGAATAGCTATCCCTTGCTGATTAGGATCGAGTTGCTCCAGAGCTTGTTGTAAAATAAGTTCGCTGATGGTCCAGAAACGCAGATTAGCTGTGGCAGAAGCGAGCGAGACAAGCACTTTACTATAAAATTGTGAAGGGATTTCGCTGAGCGTATCTTCCTGGAAATCGTCCAGAACATCGTCCAGCCCCTTCTCTTTTTTCAGCAATATCAATAGTTGATCACGGTGTTGTGGCAGTACATTCAAAAGGTGGCGTAAATTCTGTTGGCGCGGCTCAGACTCGCCGGACACCCAACGTGTCAAGGTGATGGGTTGTACGCCCAGTTCTTCGGCCAGGCGTTGCTTTTCTCTGGTGTTACTGATGATCTCGTTCAATAATGCACGCCATGACGAGGCTTCCTGCATATCTTTCACCTGTTGCTCTCTGTCGATGTAAACACTGCAACCCTGCTTCATGATAGCAGTTTGTGCAGGCAACGTCAATATGGCGAATGATACCAAACTAAGTACACGAATTTGCGTGCATGTTGGTTCTTTGATGGTATTGTGGTAGAGATGAAAACCATTCTATGAAGCAAATACATATGTTTTAACAAATCCATAAAAATCACTTAACATAACCCGATTATGCTCTACAAAGGAGCTACGTAGTGGAAATAGTATCTATGGGTAGCTCTTTGAAACGCGGACCTTTATTTCTCAAGGAGAGCTAATTTCCTTATGTTTACACGTTTACCTTTCCGTTCGGCACCTTCCAGCCGTATGCTGTGCCTGGATATCTTTTTGGTGTTGTTCGGCCTGATGGCTTTTCTGACCGCCTGTGGTGGCACCTCGACCGCTTCATCATCGAGTTCCGGCAGTACATCAAGTGCGAATACATGCAATAAGGCCACCGGCTTGACAGTGTATTCAGCTCAAGGGTACGATTCCGATGCCACAAAAGCGTTTCAGAAGCAGACGGGCATCACCACGAAGCTTGTCGATGACAGCACCGGTAATCTGCTGGCGAAGATTTCTGCCGAGGGTAGTAACCCGCAGTGGGATGTTGTCTGGTTCGATGGTAATGTGACCATGCAGTCGCTGGATGACCAGGGACTATTGCTCAAGTGGCAGTCGTCTAATGTAAGCAATCTGACTGCTCTGGGCAAATCGTATGTGGCGAGCGATAACAGCTACTATCCTAGTGGCCTGACTACCGTGGGTGCGATTGCTTACAACAAGGATCATATCCCGGCTATTGGTTTACCAAAGGACTACAGTGATCTGCTCAATCCCGCGTATAAAAATCTGGTTGCCATGAATGATCCGGCCTATTCAGGCCCGACCTATCCATTTGTGGCAGGTATCGGTCAGATTATGGGCGGCGAGGCTCAGGGCAAAGCGTACTTCACGAAGCTCAAAGCCAATGGTCTAAAAGTTTTCCAGACCAATGATCCTACTTTGAATAGCGTGGAAACGGGAGCGCGTGAGTTTGGCATTGTGCAGGATTCGGCCATCTACGGCGCGATCAAAGCTGGTCAGCCGCTAGGGGTTATTTATCCCACGTCCGGCGTGATTGGCCTGCCCTCTGTGATGGGAATTTCAGCCAATACGCAGCACAAAGCATGTGCCGAGCAGTTCGTCAATTGGATAATGTCCTCCGCCGGCCAGTATGTTATGACACACCATGACCCAACTGATGGTGATACCTACTTCGTTCCGCTGGTGCAAGGTGTCACTCCTGTTGTCAATCGGCAAACGACCGGCTTTAACGTTATCAACCTGAACATTTCACAGTGGGCAGGAGTCGAGGCAGAGTATAAGCAATGGTTCCACGACAACATCGTTCAGTAGCAACGATTGAGGAACAAGAGCAGGGTGTAGTGGCGACTGCCACTATGCCCTCTTCGTCGTTTTCTCCATTGAAATTGTTGCAACGCGGCGGCCAAGCACTTGTGATTGTGATTCCTGTTCTACTATTGTTACTCCTGGTCATCTATCCTTTGGCCGCGATCATCTTACAAAGTGTTTTTCCACATTTGTATGCCTTCAAACCGAGTCTTGTGCCGAGTTTAGATGCTCTGAATGAGGTAACGAGCAATCCGCAAAATTACCTGGCATTAGTGAACTCGCTCTGGCTATCTGGTATCACGGCAGTGTTGGCAGCTGTGATAGGAACGATCCTTGCCGTGCTGGCGAGACGGACAGATCTGCCGCTGCGGCGCTCGATGGATATTCTGGTCTGGATCGTTTTTTTTATGCCGTCGTTTCTCGTCGGCGAGGCATGGTCACTGTTCTTCATTCGTGGTGGTATCCCAGATCAGTATTTTCACTTCTCGGATGCCTTTATCAATATATTCTTCTCGCCGGTAGGCGTTATTCTCGTGCTGAGCTTAAAATCTTTTCCATTCGTCTACATCTCAGTCAACGCGGCCCTGAATTGGCTTGGCTCAGAATTTGAGGATGCAGCCCGTTTGGCCGGAGCGCGTACCTTGCGTGCATGGATCAGTATTAACGTGCCATTGCTGCTTCCAGCCATTTTTGCTGCCGGACTGATTGCCTTTGCTGAGGCTCTATCAGATTTCGGGACGGCGGCGACCATCGCACAAAGTGCCAACGTGACGCTTGTCACCTACCAGATTTACAGCGCCATTAATACCTCACCGGTCGATTTCGCGCTGGCGGCGGCACTCTCTCTGCTGCTGTTTATCGCCATCTCTCTGGCTTTGTTGATACAGGCGGCGATCCTGCGTACCCGCTCGTTTCAGGTTATTAGCGGGCGTAATCGTCCTGCTCGCACGATGCCTTTGGGTATGTGGAAATGGCCCGCCTTTGTCTTTTGCCTGCTGATCTTTGTGGCCGCATTGGTTATTCCAGTAGGGACAAGCCTGGTACTCTCGTTTTTGCATGCTTTTGGGCAGGGACTGCGAGGCAGTAACTGGACGCTTGATAACTATACACAGCTTTTGGGGCAGGGTTCAGATGATGTAGCCGCTCTATGGCGCACGCTCTGGCTCGCGCTTGGCACTGCTACCATTACAGCTATTGTTGGTGTGCCTATCGCCTTTATTATCCGCCGAACGCGATTGCCTGGACGCCGTTTGCTGAGTCTTTTCACACTCGTCACAATTGCTGTTCCAGGCATTATCCTGGCTTGTGGCTATATCTTTGCCTGGAATGCGCCCTACATGGCATATCTGGGCATTGGTTCACAGGGCATTCAGATTTATGGCACCATCTGGATACTGTTTGCGGCGTATATCGGTGGTAGCCTGCCTTATGCTACACGCCTGAATATCGGTGCGCTTGAGCAGGTTGGACAAAATATGCTGGATACTGCACGTGTGCAGGGCGCTGGCCTGTTTGAGTTGCTCTCGCGTATCGTCGTGCCGTTGTTGCGTACCAATCTCATATCCGTCTGGTTGCTTGTCTTCACCGGTACGATGTTTGAACTCGCGGCCTCGGAACTGCTCTATCCTCCCGGTGAGCCGACACTGCCTGTGCGGATCATCAGCTACTTCAACGATTTTCGTGTCGGGCCGGGGACGGCGCTGGCAATGTTAAATGTCGCTGTCGTTCTGCTGGCGCTGATTGTACTGAGGAGTATTCCCTGGCTTATTCAGCGTCTGTTTATACTGCGAACGAGAAGAAAGAATGCCTATGTATCTGGAGATTAAACGACTCAACAAGAGTTATGGGTCACGGCGCGTTGTCTCCGATGTCAACTTGAGCATGGATGAGGGCGAAATTCTCTCTTTGTTGGGACCATCGGGCTGTGGCAAGACCACCATTTTGCGCATGATTGCCGGGCTGGTGACACCGGATAGTGGGTGGATCAGTATCGGCGAGCGTGTGTTGTACGATGGCAAGAAAGAGATGCCCGTCGAGGAGCGTGATCTGGGCATGGTCTTCCAGGATTATGCCCTCTGGCCACATATGACTATTGGATGCAACATT
>JAJZEJ010000440.1 GCA_021828635.1 Chloroflexota bacterium | reverse complement strand
CGGCGTGCGACGGTAATCAACGAAGTATGGTTAATCGCCATCGCAATGGCTTTGCGTACCACTAGGTTATCGCCCAAAATCTTATTCTTGAAGTTGAAGTACAGCGCCTCGAAAGAGAGCGGTGCCTTCTCATGGGTCAGCGTATACGTGCTACTCAACGCCTTGTAGGAAGCCGTCTTACTGACATCCAAGAACCAGGCTGAGTCAATACTACCAGATTGCAAATCTTTAAGGATCGTGTTCTGATCAGTTACGATGCGGAACACAATGCTATTCAGATATGGATAGCCCTCAGAGGCCAGATAGTAGTCGGGGTTACGTACAACTACGTAGCTCGAACCAGGTGTAGCAGTCTGCACCATAAAAGGACCACTAGAAACAGTGGGATGCAAGTTCTGGCTAGACTTGGTAATCTGGTCGGGAGCCATAGTGGCAAAGATATGCGCTGGTAAGGGAGCCACAAGTCCATCAGCCCAGGAAGCAAGAAATGGCGCGAAAGGCTGGCTAAGGTGGAACGTGATGGACAGGTTATCCGACGAAACAGTCGCCGACTGAATCAGGTTAAAACCGACAGTACTACCAGCGCCGAACTTGGGATTGTCCCAAAGCTTCCAGGTAAAATTAACGTCTCTGGCATCCAGCGGCTGACCATCAGACCATTTGAGGCCAGGACGCAACTTGAAAGTCCAGGTCTTCAGATCGGCACTAACCTCGCCATTGGCAACAGTCGGAATCTGCGCCGCCAGACCAGGCTGAAGCTGTCCATTGGCATCGCCATAAAAGAGCGGCGTCCAGATAGTATTGTCTACCATGTCTGAAAACGTCTCGCTCGATGCGTTAGGGATCAGTGAGTCCGGCTCTTCATACAAATCATCGACCCAGGTACCGCCTTTGACGGGTTTACCTGTCGCCGATGTGCTACTCGTACTGCCAGTGCCACCAGAGCCGCCACAGGCGCTCAGTAACAAAATCAGCAGCGACAAGAGCGACACACCAAGCATCATCCTCCGGGGTTGGGGTCTCTTGTGCATCGTGTCCTCCTCAGAAAATAAACTCAGGTCGAGGATAGGGTTTACCCTTTGATAGGGCAACCTCTACAGGTGCCAGGAGTGCAATCTCCCTGCCTCTGTACAATCAGAGGCTCTGTGTTAGCTCACCACCCATCCAGGTAGAGGTAATCGTGTGCTAACGTTACATATACTACGCCCCGGCTTAACAATATCTCACACAGATCTCTGCACTTCTCATTTTAGTGGCCTTAGAACCTGACATCCACAAGAACCTATTTGGACACCAGCAAACGGACAAGAGACATAGCACCCACAAGGGGTGTCACTACATCTAGCGTGCATCACCGACGCCGAAGACGCCGCGGCGATGAAACATACCTGTAGTGACACCCCTTGTGGGTGCCATGCCTACCGATTGCTTGCCGATCTCTGAATATATGCTTGTGGATACCATGCTCAATTCAATCGGACAACTAATCGGGAGGGAAGGCGGGCGTTGACGACGAGGACGATTCGTTCAGCGGCGCTATCGGGTTGGCCCCGGTTGGCAATCCAGTCGAAGGAATGAATGGTGTTGTAGCATTTTCTAGCATCACCATAGACTCTGGCGGCGATGTGACGGGATCAGTCGGTCCATCAGGTGGCATAACGACATCGGGAGCTGCTGGAACATCTGGCGTTAAGATCGTCTCGCCATGATGTGTCGCATCTTCGGGCGGCATAATAGGGTCGTAACTCATTGTTGTGCCTCTTTTCTCAAAGCATGAAGTAACATCTCTGCATTTACCACGTATGAGAGACATCTATAGATGTATCGTATTACGATTAAATTAAGCAGGCAAGGTATCCTTCGCGGGTACTCTGCCCCCTTAAAGATGTTACAATGAAGCCTGACAAAACTGATAACAGCGTTCTTTTGAGAGGGATAAAGGACGAGGATAGGCAGAACGAAGATATGAATACAACGAACACGACACACCAGTGGAACGAGGACGACTCGACGATTTTCCTCAAGTTGGCCGAGGTTTTTGTTCCGGCACGCACTGAGCAGATCACGACACTGCTACAATTGCTGCCCGCGCGGATGGATGAAGCGTTTACGATGGTCGAGTTGGCTGCCGGAGAGGGTATTCTGGCACGAGCTTTTTTAGAGCATTTTCCGCAGTGCCACTATATCGCTCTGGATGGTTCACAGGCTATGCGTGAGCGCATGACACGCACGCTGGCTCACTTTGGTTCCCGTCTGGAGGTTCTACCGTTTGAATTGGTCGAACAGGCATGGCGTGAGCAGTTGCCACAGCCACTACGGGCGGTTGTCTCATCGCTGTGCGTACATCATTTGGCGAGCGAGGGCAAGCAGCAACTTTTCACTGATATGGCGCAGCGACTGGAAGCGGGCGGCACACTGCTCCTTGCCGACATCATGGAGCCAGCGACACTTCAGGTGGCCACACTGTACGCGCAACAATATGATGAATTAGTGCATCAGCAGAGTATCAGTTTGCGCGGCAGTCTTGATGGTTTCGAGCAATTTCAACGCCTGCGCTGGAATTATTTCCGCTATGACTACGGCGACCCCACATCGGGCGACCAACCCTCGACGCTCAGTGATCAGTTGCGCTGGCTAAGCGAGGCAGGCTTTAGTCAAGTCGATTGCTTCTGGCTCCGCGCTGGACACGCCATTTATGGTGGTTTCAAGGCAAAATAATAG
>JAJZEJ010000783.1 GCA_021828635.1 Chloroflexota bacterium | reverse complement strand
ATATATATATATATATATCTGTGTGTGTGTGTGTGTGTGTGTGTCTCATAGTCATTTCAAACTTTATCCATATTGCTTTACCATCCATTTCCTGATCTCTTCCCGCCATTATCCACCCCTCTCTTCTCTCTCGTATCCTTTTTTTTCCCCTCGCTCTTGGTCACTCACCGCATCCTCTTTCTCCACTCCTCCACTCCTCCCCCCCCTGCAGGACCCGGGATGTACGGCATACGACCTAGTAAATCTTAATGTGCCTGTGACTGTACGGGGTCTTCCCATCAACACCAATGTGTTGCGCAACTACACCATCACATACAGTTCCTGTGACCTCAGTGTTCCTCCAAACTGCGATTCCATCTCACGCGTTGTGGAGATTGTGCAGACCCGAGTTCCCGTCATCACCATGCATGGGTCTGCTTTTGTAAGCTTGGAGGGGATGTGAAACAGCTAGCGGTTTGAGATTTAGATAGTTGCATTGCATTGCAGAAAATGACCGTGTCCATGGCTGAATTTTTTATTCTCTCTCTAATAAAATCTAAGCACTTGCATGGCTAGCATGCAAGTTCCCTCCATTTACCCCGTCTCCTAGCCCCCTCCCTCCTCAATCTGTCATATGTATAAACCGCAATATTCGTGTTTTAATTTTATCGTTTATGGCCACCGTGAACCTTAATTTCTTTTGCCAGTGTTTCTAACCAAAATCCACCCTTACACTCTGTCCCCTTTTTTTCTGTTCAACTGGGTGGCACTATGGAAAGGTGTATGTGGAAGCTCCTGCAGCCTATGTTGACGCCGGAGCCACCGTGCACGATACAGTTGAGGGCTCTATCCCATACACAACCACGGTTTACTATGAAACGACAAATGGAGGACGCGAGATAGTTGCCAGTGTCAACAGTCGAACACTGGGCACATATCTGGTTGTATATTCGGCCGTAAACCAGCGCGGTCTTAGGGCCCTGTCCGTCACACGCACAGTAGTTGTGCGCGTCACAGTCCCGCCCATTATCACACTGCTGGGTCCCAATCCACTTGATCAGCAAGGCGGCACGCGCTACGTTGACCCAGGCTACACGGCTACATCAAACTACTATGGGAATATGACATCCTCTGTGGTGGTGGTGGGAACCCACTTCAACGTGTTCTCTCCGGCTGGGACCCGGTTCTCCATCTCCTATACTCTGACCGACCCCTCCGGTAACCAGGCTGCTGGTAAAATTCGCAACATCACCATCATCGACACCATCCCACCGCGCCTGTACTTATTGGGAAATGCCACGTATTTCCAGCAGGGCAACACCTCGTTCATCGATCCTGGCTGTTACGCAAACGACACCCTGGACGGGGACCTGACGTCCAAGATTGTCGTTACAGGCAGTGTGAATGTAGACGGTCCGTACGATTCACACTACACGCTGACGTACAATGTCCGTGACGCCGCTGGCAATGCAGCCACGCCAGTGACCAGGCTGGTGATTGTTATCAATGACATTCGTCCCGTTATCATCCTCAATGACGGGGACCATATGACCTGGGAGTCGACAATACCGTTCCAAGACCCTGGAGCAACGGCGCATGATGTGCTTGATGGCAATATCACGTCGCTCATTGTGCGCACAGGCGTTCCAGATGTGATGATTCCTTCAGGTACCAGCTTTGTTCTATCCTACAATGTTCGCGATAGCGCCGGGCTGAATGCTGTGCCAAAGAACCGCACCGTGGTCATGCTGGATACTATTCCCCCCAAGATCACCATCCTGGGTAACGTGACATACTATCTGCAAGGCGCGACGCCCTACGTTGACGAGGGCGCGGTGGCATGGGATGCGCTAAACGGAAACCTCACCAAACTCATCCTCGTGCAAAATACTGTCAATTCCCACGCTCCTGCTGGCACGATCTTCCACGTGGTATATACCGTCAGCGACGTGGCCGGCAATGTGGCGCGGGCCTATCGCACGGTGATCATCATCGACACGACTCCGCCACATCTCTACCTGCTAGGCAATGCATCGATGGTGTGGCAGGGTGCAGTGCCATGGTCGGACCCGGGCTATTACGCCAACGATACTCTGAATGGCGATCTCACCGGCGATGTCAAAGTGATTGGGAAAGTGGATGTGATGAGCCCCGCTGGTACCAAGTTTATTCTGGAATACACGGTGCAGGATGCATCTGGCAACCAGGCGCGGCCCTTATTTCGACATGTGACCATCATTGATACCATTCCTCCCATCATCACTCTGTTTGGCAATACCACCATGTGGTATGAGTCTGCGGTCGACTGGATGGACCCGGGCTATTACGCGTTCGACACCCTGGATGGCAACATCACAAGCAAAGTGGACATTACGGGTACGGTGGATGTGTGGGCTCCGTCGGGTACTCCTTTCGAGCTGTACTACAATGTGAAAGATCGGGCCGGGAACGCGGCAGTTGAGCGCACCCGCCATGTGACTATGCTGGACACCATCCCTCCCGTCATTACGCTTAAAGGCGCCAGTACAATGAGCCATGAGGGCGCCACCCCGTGGGTAGATCCCGGCTGGACAGCATGGGACAACCTGAACGGCGACTTAACCAACCAGGTCGTTGTGGGCGGAAATCCTGTGAATGTCATGTCTCCCGTGGGTACCACCTTCACCATCACCTACAATGTGCACGACGTGGCGGGAAATAAAGCTGAAGAGCGTACTCGTGAAGTTTACATCGTCGACACCACCCCGCCAGTCCTGACGCTCAATGGCCCCTCCCTCTACATCCAGGAGGCCACATATCCATTCATTGATCCAGGTGCCACGGCCTGGGACTCGCTGGACGGCAATCTGACTGCGCGTATCCGCGTTCTTGGAACAGTTGATGTGTATGCACCCTCGGGCTCCGAGTTTACCCTACGATATGAGGTGACTGATCTTGCTGGCAACAACGCCACTGTTATCTTCCGTACCGTCAAGGTCGTAGACACCATACCACCAAATGTCACCATCAACGGACCCGCGGTGATTACCACCCAAGGCGGTGTGCCCTATGTTGACATGGGAGCGCAATCTTACGATCGTTTGAACGGCGACCTTACGGCCTATATTGTAGATGCTTTGATGCTGACGTTGCCCGCCGGGGCAACACAGCACTCGCCTATGCAGCCGGCGCATCTGGCACTCCGCGGCAACATGTCCATTCTCAGTACTTTTGCACCTCTGGGAAGCACCTACACCATCGAGTACTTATCAAAGGATGTTGCGGGCAATGTAGGCAGGGCCACACGCAACGTGACAATTATTGACACGTTGGCGCCGACCATCGAGCTGCTGGGCGCTACTATTGTCCGCCTTCGGCAGGGAAGTCTGTATGAAGATGCAGGTGTTCTCGCCATGTCGCCCTACTTCGGGGATCTGTCAGCCAATGTGGTCGCCACTGTTTTCCCCGGTCCCAATACATTGAGCAATATCACCAGCACCGTGGGACAGTTTTCCGTCGTGTACTCGTGCAGCGATCCCGCAGGCAACGTGGCCGTCCGGGTTGAGCGTGTGGTGGATGTACTAGCGCCCGTCTCGACGGCGGCCGAGCAGGCTCAGCAGCAGTCGTATTCTTCTGTAACCATGCAGTTTGATATGCAGCTCACTACACCGGCTGTGAACTTTGTACCTGTTGGGTACAAGGCAAGTTTCGTACCGTACGCCACAACCAGCAATTTCTCGAGCATGTTTGATGCAGCCGGTGTCATTGTCAGCTATCTTAGTTGCGACTATACGTCTGACTCGATGTTTCCGCTCTGCGAATTCGAGTCGCCCATGCTGTCTTTCCAGGACCTGGACAACCTGCGAGCTTTGAATATGACGGCCAGTGTGTCGTGGTTGCCACTTGCTATCATGAACTACATTGGCTCGGTGCAGCTATCGGATGCAATGATGCCCACAAGCACGGTTGTTGCTCTGCTGGAACAGTATAACTATCGCAACATTTCTAACATTGCATGCAGCTTGGGAACATGCACGTTTGTATCATCTACGCGCGGGAATACAAAATCGCCGACCTCGGGTCGCCGCCGACGTAGCGCTCCTGAGCTTCTTTCGGTCAGCCTCTTGGCCTCTCCTCAGCCCCTTATGAAGCGCATCCTTAGCCTGAAGTTTGCAGCTGACACCATTGCCTTGGTGAACGAAGCTTCCATCCTTAGTGCGGTTCAGGTTGTTCGTATTCAGCCGATGGACATTGACTGTGCTTTGTACACATGCTCCATCTCCACGTATGATCCAATCCAACCCTACCATGTCAATCTGCTCAAGGGGTTGCTTCCCAAGGGCACTGCTGTGCAGGCTCTGGTCTACTATGTCGACACCATGTTTTCGTTTCCGAATCCTGGCAATTCACCAAACCCGGCCGATGTCACCACGTGGGTCACGGCAATGGCCATCAGCAGCAGCATCGTACCGCACCAATCGTCGTGCAATGCCACCTGGTGTCAGCTATGGACGTATGCCGTTGCCACAGATGGTCACATCAGCAGCTTCGGGGCCCAGGTGAACTCGGCTCTATTTAGCTTTAGTCACCTAAACTATTCTGCTCCGCCAGAGCTGATGTTGGGTTGGTACTCTGGGTCAGTAAGCATTGATCGTGGCGCCAGCATAGGTGGGGCTTTCCTCTTCGCCAACATCTCGGATGTGGCCAATCTTACCTGTCTGTATTCTCTAGCATTTAATAATGCGTTAGATTGCAGCTACAATGTTCCGCACCCGCTGGGCTCCAAACAGCTTTTTGCCTTGTTGAACTATAGCGGGGTCTTGGCAGCTTCTGCACCTAGCGCCATTACTCTAGACAGCGTTCTGGAAGCCGCCCTGAAGCGAGCCGTTGGTAAGACGAAGGTCACCAGCTCTATTTAGCACATAATTTGATTTTCGTTACAAATAAAAGAAGCATATGTTGTAGCCGTGCGATAGTGAGTCATGAAGTTCGGCGGTGTATATTCGTATGGCAGTTTGCTAATATGCTTGAATGAGCGATTTACAGTCTGTGTGAGGAGTGAGTGGATGAATATTGACCCAATCGACTGACAGCTTTCCCGTTTGTGTTGATGCGTATATTTGTGTTTGTGTGCGTTTGCGTTTGCGTTTGTGTGTGCTTGTGTCTGTATGTATTTGTGTGCGCCTCTTTCGTTCCGGTTTCCTTTGCCTCCCCCTTATTTGTGTGCATTTTCGTATGTTTTTCCCCTTTATTTAGCAACGCTGGCTGATGTATCAAACGATCGTCTGGGCACCGTAAGTTTTGACTCTGTGTTAGGAATTGCACAGGTGGATATCCTGCCCCAACCGACTGGCGGCTTAGATGTGCACGGTTTGAATGTGACCGCTTGGTCGTCGACGTTTGTAGTCAGCAATTTGAGCTCGGTATCTTTGGCAACGGCAAAGGAAATTGTGGCGGAGGCTGGAATCAACTATGTCAGTGTTCAGGTGAATGGGAATGTGGTAACATTTCTGGCAACAAGCATCACCAAGGCCATGTTGGCAGCATTGGCCAACATCAGCAGTGTTGACGCTGCTTCCATCTCATCTCCTGGTTTGTTTGTGCCTGGTTTACTTTTGGTTTTTAAATTTTTGTTTTTCTGTTGATTTTTCCGCTCCTTCAATTTGTTGTCGTATTTATAATGTGTGTGATGTAATTGACACACACACACACACACACACACACACACAAACTCATTGTTATTTAACTTTTTTCTTTAGACAAGTGTGTATTTTCTTATGTTTTCCACTTGGTTTCACCCTATCTTCCTAACCCCTTTTCTATTTGCATGTTTGTTTATACGTGATTATGGTTTCATCTAGTACTGGAACATGCAGTACTTTCGCAAATGGAGATTTCTGAGCTTCTTCTATACTATGCAAACAACAACATGCTCAGCCTGACAGTTGGTGGGCGTACTTTCTGGGCTATTCCTGGCACCGCATCCTTTATCGTGGATGGCCCCTCGAATCCTTCGATCGCCTCAGCAAGCAGTGCGTCCAGCTCTATCTCCTCTTCTGCTCAAATGGGCATTATTATTGCTGTAGTCGCTGCTGTTGTATTTATTCTCGTTGTTGCCGCCATCATTGTGCGTCGCCGACGCAAGAACAAGCCTGTGGTATGTGAGAAAAGAGGTTTGTGTGTTTTGTTTTTTTTTGCCACTCTTCAGTTTTTTGCAAGATTATTTATTGATTTCGCTGTCTAAAATAATATTAGTATTATTTCTCTAAGCTAAAGACTCATTCATCAAACACTGTCCTTTAACACTTGTTCGCCTCCCCCCCCTCAACCTACTCTTTTCTCTCTTTCTCTCTCTCTCTCTCTCTCTCTCTCTCTCTTTCTTTCTTTCTTTCTTTCTCTAGGTTGGTGTCGATAATAGAGCTATCAGCCGTTCACTTGATGCATATTTGTATCGCCAAGGAAGTGTTCACAATAATGGTAGTGGCGTTGCGAATCCTGTCTTTTTTCACGAAGCTGGTACCTCTAGTGGTGAAGATCCCCCATACATGGATATAAAGATGATGGATGACAATTTAGTTGCGTTCAACAACCCCATGTACTCAGATACTCGAGGCTTTGGCTTTGCCAATAATTTGGAATTCACTAATCCGCTATACAGAGGCATTGGAAATAACTCAAATGGCGTGTATGATGAACAAAGTTCATCTTTGGGTGGTGGGCGTATTTACGACTTAGGAGGAATGACGGGCGAATATCAATCAATCGGACCCAATGGGGAAATTCTCTCTGTTCCTATGGAAAGCGAAGACCATATCGACAGTGCTTACATGTTTGTTGGTCACGAGTCGCCCTACATTTCCGGCGCACATCACAAAATGGGTGATGCTGAAGGGAATGTGTTTTCTGTTCCTTTAGATGGTGAAAGTGATACTGCAACATATGCTGTACCGTCAAGTGAAGGTGGCTATTTGGAATTGGCGGCACTCCGTAGCCACTCTTCTGCACCTGGTGCAGCTGGAAATGCAGGCAATGCGAATGATGGTGGCTATCTTCAAGTCAAGCAGCAACGTAGTGGAGAATATGCAACCGTTAATTCTGCGACAACTTTTGCTGTACCAAATGAGAATGGTGAATATATGGGTATAATGTCCAGGGATGAATACAGCAAACTTCGAGGAGAGCAATCCTCACATTCTCCCTCGACCAAGGGGCCAGGCTACGACCATCTGCGGAGTAGACCCTTGGAGATGGGAGAAATACACAGTGATACTGCTGGTGATGCCTAACTTAGCACGAGCCGCGACACGCCGCTAGCAGTGCGAGAGTCCGGGCGGTTTCTCTGTTTTCTTGTTCATTCGTTTTAGGGACAGAATTTGTGCACCACTATTTGTATACTGTTTAAGTTGCGAGTCGAGCAACGGAATGCTTACTTGTTTCCTTCGTTTGTTTTGGGTTTTATTGTTGCTTCATTTTGGGTTTTTTTCCTTTCCCTGTTTTCTTTTCATGTCTTCTCCTTCTCTTTCTTTTGGATGCTTCTTGATAAGCTCTTTTTTACCTCGTGGCGTGTGTTTTGAATCCTTTTTGGCGCCTTTCGAGAGCTGCTGGTGCATTTGCTTGTTGGATTAAAAATAGGTATGGAGTCCCTACAACTTTTTGGCAAGTGAGTTAAATGCGTGATTTATATATTGTACCCGGAGTTTATTAAGAAGTCGATCTACGGCGATGGTGACACAGTGTTTAATAATATAATTAATTCATACATGATTTTATCGAAAAGTTCACGACTTTAAACAGTTTTATTGTTTGTGTATTTATTCTTCAAACTCAAATGAGCATTGAACCTCGTCATCATAATGTATTGGAAACCAGTTTGCCAGTGCTTACAGAGTAGACAGCGCTGGCCGCACCAGTGAGGGCTTGGGCTGAGAGACTTTGTATGATTGTATGGAATATACATCTCCGTTTCATATATCAGCATCACTCTCCAGCTTTCAAGGCTTTAACCTCCTCCCCTCTCCCCCTACTAGGTTAAATGCAAAGATATGTCACTATTAATAACGTGTTTAGACTACTTTGTAAAGCGATGTAATTTGTGTAATCGCACAAATATATACATGTTACATATATGACTTTATTTGCAAACAATGCTCGGTCGAAGCATGCATTATTTCCGTTTTCTAAAGACAGGGACAAGCAATTTCCTTAGGAGGCACAGGCCTGACACTCTCCGACACCGACCTTGACTTAAAAATCGAATGAGACAGGCATGACTAATGTCGCCACTGTTTCGAGGAGTTTTTTTGTAAAGCTGCAACCAGCACTAGGAAAAGATATCATGGTGAACAAAGATAGTCTGAGAGGATCAGGGACTCTCGCAAACGCTCTGGCTCAGGAAGTTCCGAGACCCAGACTCATTCCTACATTTACTTTCCCTCATACTACTCTTAAAAACATGAAAGAAGGAAAAAAATTAAAGCCAATTTCGAAATGATACACAATGGACATAAATCATACATGCAATGCAAATATATGTTTATAACAAATATATGCATGTGTAACTAATTTATAAGGTCGAGATCACATCTCTTCCGTAACCTTCACTTTCTCTCTTTCTTTCTCTTTCTCCTAAATTCCCCAGCTTCATAGGCTTCCCTTTCTTTTATTCACAGTGTGGCATCTTGAGGGATAACAAGTGGCATATTGAGGGTGAGAAGTAAATGATTAGCCTCCTTGAGGTTGTCGAAATCGAGCTTACACTTGCTCACTGAAATGTCGTGTAGCTTTCATGCGGCAGATAGCAAACAACATCAATCACCCTGTCAGCTGTTTAATAGTCCACTTGGACTCACAACAGACTGCAGAACTGTTGGTGAGTATTGTTCTGCCTTTCTTTGCTCGTTTGCCTACAGCATTGGTATCGCATATGACCCACGTTTCACCAGCGGGGTCTGGCAAGAGCTGTGGAACATGTTCAACTGATGTTTACATTAACATGTATAACAAGCTGCGCTGCTTTGTTCTGCTTTGAATGACTCTTTGCTGGAGTAATCGGGAACTGAACCCCAAGTAAACGAGAGAATAAAGAAAAATAGAAATGCTCAAGTCGGCTCATCCTCCTTTCTTTGCTCCTAATTCTCTCTCTGTCATTTATATCATATCTTAAGATTTCTTTTTTCTTTTCTTCTTTTCTCTTCCCTTCTTTCTTTCTCTTCTTTCTATCTGTTTTCTTTCTCTTCTATCTCCAAAGGCTCTTTCACTTTTTATTTCCATACTCTTCTGCACTCGGCCGCGTAGACTTCTCTATTTCCACATTTCTCCGACATACGCATAATTTCAAACTTTCAGTGGACATTTTTTGCTTCGTTTTCGGGTCAACAAGGACCGTTTACTCTCAACCATAAGCTAAGGCCTTATCAGTTATTCTCGTTTAGGCGTCTACAAACGTTACCGGTGTTAAGCTCAGCTCAAGTAGGCCTTCTGTTGCAGGGAGAACGAAGGAGATGACTCCACGAAGCGCAGGGCCTTGATGGCTGACATCGGCGTGGGCACCAGACTCATACATGCCAATAGATTATGTGACCTTCCGTGGTTCAATTTTGATGCGATACTCCCAATTCAAACGGTCAGTATACCCATGGATCTAAATGAAAGCCTGAGTGGAAAATAGAGGGCTAGTGTGAGGCCCAGTCAAGATCTTTCGGGTATTCTACTTGTATTTTCATTGAACCACACACCTTGTATAGAAGTAACGTAAGAGATAAAGCAAAAGTTGCAAAACAGATGAAGAAAAGAAAATCATAACGTAAAGCAGAAAGACGGGGGGAGCAGTGATATATATATATATAAACGTGGGAGAGAGACAAAACGGCGGTCATTTTCCTTGAAAAGAAATGTGTCAAGTGAATCAGTCACTTGATGTAATCGTTATCTCTCTTGGAATGCCGTTCCTGGTACTCCTTTACCATTCCTGACTTTAATTCCTATCATACCGATTTCTTGAATTCCACTGTATATCTTCCTGTGCAACCTTGATACTTTGGTCTTTTTACAACCGACTGAACAATAAGCATCAAGAGCTTTGGTGGCGTGTTTAGGCCTGCACGCTAGTGTCTCGTTAGTCTTTCGATAGTGTTTGCTATTGGTTTTCTTCTCTTCTATCCCCGCCTTTCTATATATCTAAGTCTCTCCCACCGTGCTTATAGACAGATCGTAAAATAGGTTTATTGATGTTAATCTTAATTGGAGAATAGTATTACGTGTGTACCCTTTATTGATTCTAATCTGTTCTTGTATATTTACCAGTCTTATTCCTCCTAACCTCTCAAGTCCCTCTATTTTGCAAATGTCATCCGATGCACAACCTTTGTTGAGACTATAGGGCCTAACTTATGTACTTGTATGTCCATATATACTTTATGTGGTTCTTCTGGTTACCAAGTCCCTATTAAAGTCAGTTGCACGTGTAGCACTTAGCACGCACATATACTCTCATGGAGTCTATCCCATTAACAACCTTTGATCTGTAGAAAAATATAATTTACATGTTGAACCACGAAAGAATAATAAGATAGGATATCAGGCAGGCGCAGCAACAGACAAACAAAGCATATGTATAAAAGTGTAAAGAAAGATACAAGGGAGCATATCAAATACACAGCTCCTTCTCGATTGCTCTCTGTGGCTATCCATCCCGACTCTCTGCGCCTCTTCGAGACCCACACTATGTTTTCCCAGCCGTCTCCCTCTTCATAAAGTTTATTTCCCCCGCTTCCTTAGGCATCTTCTTTCTCCGACTCCAACACACTACATAGACATAGTTGTCACTATTACTTTTTTTTCTATTTTAAAATCATAGACCTAACTTGCGAAAGTAATCTCCGGAGCAATTGTTTGTTTGCCAAAGGCTCGATTGTAGTAAAACTCAGATGAATTTATTATATATATTCTATAATGATACGACTTCCACTTTCTTTTGTTTACTCACTTAATTATATTATGTGATTGACAGGAAACCAGTTTCATCTCTTCTAAAGAAATATTTATTTGTAAAGATGGTGGTGTTCCGCCTCATCATCGCGATATTCTTGGTATATCTCATTTACCTGTAGCTGTATTTTTGAATTGCTCATGATGAATGAAAAGTGCTTAATACAGCAATGATAATGATAATAATAATAACAGTGAGTTGGGGTGGGATCACTCGATTCAAAGTATACAATAATAGCTTTTCTTAACTTTTCATCTCAAAACAGGTGAAATTCGTCGCAGCCGGTGGCGGAGGAGGGTATGTGTATTATCACCATCCTATAAAATCATTTGTTTTTTATCATGGGATTATCTAAAGTTTTAGATTAATGGTATACAATTTTTACTTTTGAAATTGAGAAACAAATTCACTTCCAACCATTGTAATTAGGATTCAGAGTAGTTCACTATGTATTTTACACGAAACAATATCACATTGTCCTAGATCTGCACCAACACCTACTACAAAAGCGCCGCCCCCTCCGCCCCCAACTTGCACTTGGGTAATTAACTCTTGACAAATAATGTGTTAATTTGATTCTAATCATAGACAAACCCCGACTTCTTCAACTTTAACACAGTCGACTTGGACGACTTGGAGCTTGGCTGGAACGTGCATTGAATCTCGTTCAATATACTGTGGGACTACCTCACCATGCCAGGGTGGTTGCAGCGGCCAATCGTCTCCGATGCAAAGCAGATCTACGTGTATTCAATTGACAATTACTCTAATCTCCCAGTTGCTATAAATTGATAATTGATTTTCAATCCCCACCCACCCCCCTCCTCCTTTCTTAATAGTTCATTTATTCCTCACCTTTTTTCCCTTATTATATACCCCCTATTTCTCC
>JAJZEJ010000476.1 GCA_021828635.1 Chloroflexota bacterium | reverse complement strand
CGTCTCACCGCGAATGATCTCCTTCTCCCAGGTAAATGTATAAAATAACCACTCTGAGAAGAGTAACATACGATCTGTGAAACTTCGCGGAAGGTAGCCAGAAATAGTACTTTTAGCATGAAAAAGCTCGTGTAGGGACCGATGTATCGCGTCCATTTGCCCAAGCACCGGCGTGATTGACGCAGTCGGATGCTGTGAAACTGGTGGAACCGGTCCCTTGTATCTACATCAATTTAGAAGCGGCAGGTGAGGACAATGGCGCTCATATCATCGGGTTTGGCGCGAATCGTCATGCCGCGATCCTGGTGAGAGCGTTCTAGTGAATGTTCGACCAGGGCGCGTGCGGCTGTAGTGCGTGGGACATTGCGGAGAATATACTCGATTTCCGTATCGGTGAGGTTATCATGGATGCCATCAGTACATAGTAGAATGCGATCACCGGGGGCAATCGTGGTCTGGTCAATATGAATGGTGGGTGCCAGTGGTCCGCCGAGAGCCTGAGTGATGCCGCCACGATGACGGAAGTAGGTAAACTCTGTTTCCGTCAGTTCGTCCGCGACCATTGCCTGGTCGATGCGCAGGGCATCTTGTTCTGCGAGCATCTGATTTTCGACAAGTTTGGCTAGCAGACCATCGTCGTTGGTCAGACGTTTGAGCGGTTCATCCTCGCGTAGCAGGTAGATACGGCTATCACCGACGTGGGCGTAGATGAACTGGTAGTCGCGCGTTCGCGGTTGACGATAGAGTGCAGCTATTGCAACAGTGGTAGCGAGATCATCGGTACCAGCCTGGTGCGCACCTTCAGTCCGCACCAACTCGTCTGCTTCCTGAATAAGATGTTCGAGGACATAACATAGATTAAGGTTTTCACTATATTCGAGCAAAGAATAGCGTTTGCGCCCGTGCTGGATTTGAGACAGCAGGTAACGCCAGCGCCGATGCGCGGCGCGAGTAGCCGTGCGTGAAGCGATTTCACCCGCCGCGCTACCACCTACACCGTCAAAAACCGCGACCAGGCCACCAGCAGCTTCGACCAATATACTATCCTCATTGCGGTCGGGATGCCGTTCACAAGCAATTGTGTAGTGAGAGAATGTAAAAGGTGTCAGTTCGGCTAACTGATGATGCAGTGATGTATGTATTTTGTGTTTGCGCTTTGTTAAATGCTGCGGCATCTCCGTCGAATGCTGCCTTTCGGTATATAATAAGACATATAAAGACTGTGTACAAACTCAGCAGCCCTGTGGAATAGGTTATGAGTGCAAGTATAACAGAAAACACGATCAAAAGGGAAGTGTTTTGCACAGAATGGCCTGTTTCTGTACGAAATTGTCTAGATTACCCCCCCTATACGTAAGAAATTTGCGAACATGATACGGCTATGGCTACGATAAATGGGATATTGTTGATCCACACTCTGCTCAAGACTAGTATATGCGTCCATGCCGAGCGTGTCAATAAGGTCGTTCTTGAGTACCGGGTGATGTAGCCAGGCATCAAGCATCGGTGGGTCCAATTCGATATGATATTGCAGGCCGTAAGCTCGCGGCCCATAGCGAAATGCCTGATAGCGTGTATGTGTGTTTGTGGCGAGATGAATAGCGCCTGCGGGAAGCTCAAAAATATCCTCGTGCCACTGAAAGACCTTTTGATAGCCAGGCAAACCCGTGTAGAGCGGGTCACGCTTTCCTTCGGCTGTTAACGGCAGATCAAAGAAGCCGATCTCGCTGGATGTATGACGCCTGACTTCTGCACCCAATGCACTGGCGAGCAGTTGCCCACCTAAACAGATGCCCAGGTAGGGTATGTCGTGTTCAACTGTTGCGCGAATCAGGGCTTTCTCCTCACCAAAGTACGGATAGTGTTGGTCGTCATAAGCATGTTGTGAACCACCGAAGGCGATCAGCGCATCGTAGCGTGTCGGGTCGGGGATGCGCTCCTGCTCAACGTTGATGACATCGAACTCGATCCCATACTCTTGCAGGAGCGTTCCTACCATTCCTACCGGGTCATCCCACACGTGCTGTAATGTAAGCACACGTTTTGCCACAGGTTGATACTCCTTTATGAAACATCGTTACCACGACAATCAATCTCTACGCTCCAGGACTGCCCTGCTTCTAACAGTAGAGGCCAGCACATAGTCATACAACTGCCCTGGTGGTTGCGCTCAAAGCCAGCTTCGGAGCCGGTGATCGTCTCGATAGAGAAGCGCCAGAGGGTAGCTGACGCGCTGAGCGTAAAGCCCATATCCTGATGGAGCCAACTATTGCCGATATGGAACTCACGTACATTAGTGACCTCACCTGTGCTATCAAAGTGGCTGTTTTCTAGCGTATGGTTGCTGATTTGGTAGTAAGCCTGATCGTTGCCGCCACCACCGAGCAGATGAATATTCCACTCGGAAGCAAAGGTCGTCTGTAAACGTGTTTGCCCCCGATTTTCGATAGTGTAGCGCACGAGTAGACGCTCCTCACCACGTGGCAAGAACAGCGTCTTAGTGAGTTGCACGGGCAAAGGACTCAATGCACCGGCGCGGCGTACTTGACCACTGCGGTTCAGCGTGATGGTGAGGCCAGTGGTATTTTGCTGGATATTGCTCTCATATGGCTGCTCAACAAAGTTACCCTGCTCCTCAAAACGCATCTGGGCGAAATCCGTTAGTGTGAGACCGGCGGGCAGGAAGTGATCGATCAGGCTGTTGCGTCGGTAGCGATCCAGCACCAGGTAC
>JAJZEJ010000706.1 GCA_021828635.1 Chloroflexota bacterium | reverse complement strand
ACCCTCGCTTTCAGCGTTGAGGTAGGACAGGCATCTCGGTTGAGATTGAAACCATTGAAAACACTACAATACATCACTACAGATTTTATGTTGAGGTAGGACAGGCATCTCGGTTGAGATTGAAACATGCCATCAGGCGTCGTACCACCGCCGCCTGGATTTGTTGAGGTAGGACAGGCATCTCGGTTGAGATTGAAACAATGTCGCCGGCCTGGAGGCGGTTCTCGGTCAGCGAGTTGAGGTAGGACAGGCATCTCGGTTGAGATTGAAACACATGACCAGGCTACCGATGATATAGCCCACGAGGGTTGAGGTAGGACAGGCATCTCGGTTGAGATTGAAACGAAGAAAATACTGTGTCACAAGCGCCATGCCAGAGGGTTGAGGTAGGACAGGCATCTCGGTTGAGATTGAAACTTCTCACTTTCTTGCGCCGCGCTTGCGAGGCTGTCGTTGAGTGTGATTTGCCAAAAGTTTTAGCCGCCTCGGACACAGTATGGGTCAAAAGAACTTAGACATGATATGGGTCAATTTCATAAGTGGTCTAGACTGAGAAACTGTTTTGGAATGCGAGGCGGTAATGCTGCATGGCCAAAAGAGCAAGATAGGAGAAGTTTTTGCGCAGGTTTGGCGGTATAATGTCTTGCGTGCAACGAGGGAGCGGAAGACCTTTGTGCGCAAGACTGACAGGCCCGGCGTTAGCTTTCTGCTGACAAAATCTAATGTACCCGATAACTAGCAAGCATGCTATGATTGGGGCCGCATCAATTCAGGCTTTGCCGCTCTCCTTTGTAAAACCCATCCTGGCGATTCTCGCACATGAGCAGGAAGAGGCGATCAGCTTCGGCCCGCTCTATGGACGGGCCAACGTGAGCTGTTAGATTGTGTTAGCAGAAAGCTCACGCCGGGCCGATACGAACGCCAACACGATTGATATGATAAAATATATGTTTCAATCCGAGGAGGAGCTTATGAGCCAGAATGTCATGAAGCGTCTTTATCTGATGCAGGTTGGGTCCATGCCGCAATACCAGATTCCGATTGTGTGCTATCTGGTGCAAACAGGTGACGGCAAGAATATTCTGATTGACAGTGGTCTACCGGAGATTATGCCTGAAGGAGAATCGGAGTTCGAGAATGGGCAGGACGTTATCGAGCAGTTGGCGAGCATTGGCTTAAAACCGAACGATATTGATACAGTCATTTCGACGCATTATGATATCGACCATGCCGGAAGACACGCGGCATTCACGAAGGCGCAATATGTTGTTCAGCGTGTGCATCATTTGGATGCGGCGAGCAACCCACGTTTTGCTGCCAATCGACCCCAATGGGATCAGCCAATGGAGCGCATTCGGCTGATGGACGGGGACACGGAACTGCTGCCGGGGCTGGAGCTGATTGAGACGAGCGGGCATGTGCCGGGACATCAATCGGTGCTGGTGCGGCTGCCCAAAACGGGGGCGATTTTATTGCCGATTGACGCTGTACCCTTCGGCGAGGGCTTTACCCGTGACGAGCAGGACGACGGTAGCAACCCGGACGCCGAAGCGATCCGCGCCAGTACGATGAAACTGCTTGATCTGGTCGAACGGGAGCATATCGGGCTTGTGATTTTCGGTCATGACAAGGAGCAGTGGGAAGGGCTGAAAAAGCTGCCGGAGTATTACGAGTGAGAATGAGCTTTCAAACTGGATCGCCACGCCCATTTGAGGTAGGACAGGCATCTCGGTTGAGGAGTGCAAGTAATTTATGTATGGAGACCGTTTTATAGAGGAAATGGCACACAGCTATACTCATGTGTCGAACTGATAATTGCCTTGAAGAGTGAGTGCTTTTTAACTTCAATGGTGAGTAGCTCAATCATTAACTGTCTGAGAAACCTCTCCAGAAGTGTCGGCATTGGTACATTTGGATGGTCAGTGTGCCACTGTTTGCGCCAGTTCACGTAGGAAGAGGGACGAGAAGTTCGGCAAAGAGCAAGATAGAAGAAGTTTTGGCTCCTCTTCTATGTTATGATACTCACACTCCCATTCATGGAAGTACATCATTGGAAGTAAGGAGCAGATATCCATGACAGAACAAGCATCTCCCCTGGTCACGTTTTACCAACAAGGTTGGGACAACTACCAGCAGGCTCTTGTCAAAACTATCGCGTCGCTTTCCTCCGAACAACTTGCCCTCCCTATAGCAGCACATTCCCGCTCGATAGGCGAGCTTCTCGATCATATGATTGGTGCGCGTTTCAACTGGTTCCACCTCTGGATGGGTGAAGGAGACCCCGACCTTGATTGGAACGAGGACGAGGACAATGACGAGCCAAGCGTGTACAAGGCAGCTTCACTGGTTGCCATGTTTGAGAAGAGCTGGCACGTGATCTCCTCTGCCCTGAACCGCTGGATTTCCGCTGATCTGGAGCAGCTTTTTTTACCCCCGGCCTCTCACCAAACATGGCTACGGGATCAAGGATTGGAAGAAGCTCCTCCCCACACCCGACAGTGGATTGTCTGGCATGTCCTTGAACATGAGATACATCACGGAGGTGAGCTTTCCCTGGCATTGGGAACCTATGGCTTGGAAAGTTTCTATGCCTGATGAGCATCAAAAACGCCATTCTGCCTTGAATTTACAATCGTCGTGTTCTAGAAGCAGCGACCACAAAGGTTTCTCAGATAGTCAATGGTTGAGCTGCTCACTCTTCAAAGCTAGAACAATATTCTTACATCTATCTATACAATAG
>JAJZEJ010000726.1 GCA_021828635.1 Chloroflexota bacterium | reverse complement strand
AGAGCCTGGATAGCCTGTTGCCCCTGTTCATAATTGTTCAGCAGGTCAAGCATCTGGTCAGGGGCGATGACATTAATGGCGCGTCCGGCCAGATCAACGTCCAGCACCTCGTCGTTCTCAAGCAGACCCAGGTGTGGTTTTGGTAACGCGCGTGTAGAAAAACTGACGAACCTCATCAATAAACTCCTTCTTTTGGGTTTGACGGGCGACCACAAGGGATCGCCCCTACTATATACGTTTTTCAGGTTGTGCGTCTTTTCGTGTATAATAGGGGCGATCCCTTGTGGTCGCCGGTTGGAATCTTTACCTCATTCTACAACATTCTCGGCG
This sequence comes from Chloroflexota bacterium, assembly GCA_021828635.1. The sequence continues at coordinate 2,414 of JAJZEJ010000726.1, read as the reverse complement.
CGATCATATAATGCTGAGCGCATTGCTTCCAGGGGGGCTGGTAGGTTGGTCCAGAGGGTGAAAGAGAGAGCGCCCTGGTGTAACAGCATGGAGAGGCCGTTGGCGCAGCGGAAATTCAGGATACGTGCCTGAATGAGGAGTTGGGTTTGCGAGGGATTGTAGATCATATCGTAGACGAAGGTATCAGGGCCAAATCGCTCAAGGATAGCGGGTGGTAGTGGACTGACATACTCGTGCAGGCCGAGCGAAGTGGCGTTGATGATGATGGATGAGCGACGTGGAATGAGAAAATTGGGGTCGCTCAAGCTGAAAATAGGCCCACTATAGCTCTGCTGGAGTTCTGCCGCCAGTTGTTGCGCACGTTCAAGATGGCGATTAACAATAATCAACTGTGAGATGTGGGCATCGACCAGGGCGAAGGCAGCCCCACGTGCGGCCCCACCAGCTCCTAGCAACACCGCTGTGTAGCCTTTGAGTAGCACATGACCATCCGGTTGCAACTCACCCAGACCGTGTTCATACAGTGCTAGCAGAAGGCCGGGTGCATCGGTATTGTAGCCTTGTAAATAACCCTGGCGATGGACGATAGTATTGACGGCTCCGATACGTGTTGCCAGGGGATCAACCATGTCGAGCAGTGGCACGACGGCTGATTTGTGTGGAATGGTGACATTGGCTCCCAGGCAATTATCTTCACAGAGGGAACGCACACGCTCAATGAGTTGTTCGTCTGATGTTGGCCAGAGGTCATAGCGGGCGGGAATACCCAGGGCGTCCAGAGCTGCTTGCTGGAAGCGTGGGGAGTAAGAGTGCGCGACCGGGTTGCCAATTAATCCCACACGAAGGCGTGTTTCTGCCCTTGCATACCTGGAGTATTTGCTCTGCTCTGCCATGATGCCACCATTTCCGTTTCTACAGTAATTGTTAAACAATTGTCAACCTTGACTATGTTTTTGCGAGTGTTAAGACATAGAGTATGCTAACGTTAGCATAACTCATTGACCTCATTCTTGCAACAGGTTGTTTGCTCGCTGTACCATGATGTACATATGATACTATGATGGTTGTAGGGCTGCTCTATCGCACCTCTACAGTCATTATAACCAAGATTGGAGTCACACCGTATGGCAGTTCAGCCACGTTTGGCCGCGACAGTGATGGTTTTGCGCGATGATAGCGCGGGGCAGGGTATGGAAATTTTTATGGTGCGTCGTGTTGTACAGAGCGAGTTTATGCCGGATGTCTATGTTTTCCCCGGCGGCTCAGCCACCAGTGATGATACGCAAGCCGAGCAGCTTGAGGGCATTTGCGCACCCGTGACATCCTCTGCCACCGACCCGGAGGGACGCACGCGCCTGGGCAGTGGAGTACGTGCCGCCGCTATCCGCGAACTGTTCGAGGAGGCCAATGTACTACTGGCCTATCATAATGACGCTATGTTGGCTATCAATGAGCCGATGATACCACGCTTCGCTCAGTATCGAAACCAATTCAACACGCGCAAAGGCTCGCTAGTCGAGATGGCACAGACTGAACGGTTGGTGTTGGCAACCGACCGCCTGGCCTATTTCGCGCATTGGATTACGCCGGAAGGACTGCCCAAACGCTATGATACACATTTCTTTCTAGCGACCGCGCCTGCTGAGCAAGAGGCGATGTATGATCATTTGGAGACCAGCGACGGCGTCTGGATACAGCCTGCCACGGCCCTACAACGCCGCGATGCTGGCACATTTCCTATAGCCTTCCCAACGTATCACCAGTTGCGCGATCTGGCCCAATTTGGTAGTGTGGAAGAGGCATTGCGTGCCACCGAGACGCGCTACGTCCCAACGCATCAACCGCTTGTGACGCGCAAAGACGGCTCTATGTATGTTTCATTGTCGGAGGAGCCAGAAGGACTCTGGAAAGCTCAGTAGGAGGGAATTGTTATGTCACACGCACCACTTGCACCATACACTATTATTCTTGCCCCAAATCCATCCATCATGACTGGCCCTGGCACCAATACCATCGTTCTCGGTGGTGGTGTGGAGGGTGCGACGGTGATTGACCCCGCCGACGATAATCCGGCACACTTAGAAGCTATTCTCACTGAGGGAGCGCGGCGTGAGGATATTCGGCGCATTCTTATCACGCACGGCCATCCCGATCATATCGGTGGTGCTATGGCACTCAAACAACGGCTTGGCATCTATATCTACGCTTTCAGCCGTGCAGGCGTGCCAATTGCCGATGAAGAGGTGCCGGATGGTATGCGCTTTCCTGCTGGCAACGATACGCTACGCGCTATCTATACGCCTGGGCATCGCTTCGACCATCATAGCTATCTGCTAGAGGGGCATGGTACGCTCTTCGCGGGTGATCTGATCTCTGGCATTGGCACTAATGTCATCTCGCCGCCGGAGGGTAGA
>JAJZEJ010000562.1 GCA_021828635.1 Chloroflexota bacterium | reverse complement strand
AACCAGCCTTTGATACGTTCGGGATGATTGCAGCCAGCGTCGTGCATTTGCACCACACGGCAGGCTACCTGCTCACGAGTCGTAGTCGGATGCCACTTAAAACGGCAATACCATAACATCAGAAACGCTCCTTCCAACAACAAAACTGCTCTGTACATTCAAGCAAGTAACAATCTGGTAGACAGATGTCGCAGATGACACGTTCCTGTATGATACCCTGTTTCTCTAGTAGGCCCATGTACTCCCATGTACTAAAATGGATGTGAGTTGCGCTGATGAGCCGAATGGTCATATGGTGATATACTCAAGGAGGAAAGAAATTGTTATATATACCTTCGCAGATCTGGAGTATCACTTATCATGTACCGTCTCATCGCAACCGACCTGGATGGAACTTTGTTGAACCCACAGCACATGCTTACCCTTCGTACTATCAGCGTTTTGCAACAAGCTGTTGCCACTGGCATGAAGCTCGTAGTCGCAACCGGGCGCGTGCCGTACATCTTCCATGCGATTGGCGCACAACTGCCATTAAATGCCCCACAGATCACCAATAACGGTGCTGTGATTATCGACCCTCACACTAATAGCATCTTACATAATCAGCTTGTCCCATTAGACCTGCTTGGGCCATTGCTGACTACTCTACGCGATTTTGACCTAGCTCCATGCTACTACACCACTGAAAATCTTTATGTCGGGCAAGCTCTTTACGATCTCAACAACTGGTATCTGGCCGGTGTGCCAGTCGAAATTACCAATGATATGACAGCCTTATTCACTCATCCATGCTTCAAAGTGGCTGCCTATGGTGATGCCTTAACGATTCGAGCTAAACGCCAGGAACTCTCCCGCATTTTTGCTGGACAACTGTATGTGACGCAGACTGCACGCGAATGGCTGGAATTTATGCATCCACAAGTCTCCAAAGGCAACGCGCTCAAAATTGTTGCGCGGATGCTCAACATTCAGTCAGAGGAGATAATTGCCTTTGGTGATAACCACAACGACATTGAGATGCTGCGCTATGCGGGTCTTGGTATCGCAATGGAGAACGCGCACGACGAAGTAAAAAATGCCGCCTCCTACGTCACGCAGAGCAATGCTCATGATGGTGTAGCGGCGGCATTGGAGAAATTTGTTCTCGCTTCACACAATGACGCGCTTCAATCTTCGTCTTTATAAATAAAGTGCAATGTGCCATGCATGGTAGCGCCGGGTGAAGAGCCGCTCAAGAGCGCAATTGTTAAGCCTGTCTCCTGCTGATACTGCGTCACGATACGCTCAATCTCGGCTTGAGCCTCGCGTCGTGCCAGCACTGCTACCGTGCCGCCACTGCCTCCACCGGTAATCTTGGCTCCATAGAGTCCCCTTGCCGGACCTGCCTGCCTCACCAGCTCGACTAAGCGGTCAGCGCCAGTAGCCCCAAGCCCACAGGCACTATAACTGGCGTGCGATTGATACATCAGTTCACCTAACAAAAGCAGATGCTCCTCCCGTAGCTCTGGTGATTCCAACAAGCTACGAAAGAGGCGCACACGATGATGCTCATAAATAGGGTGCGCCGTGGGTTGACGAATCGCGTAAGTACGTTCAGGCACAATCTGTGTGACGCGATCAGTTGTGCCACCGTAGCGTGCTAAAAATTCTGCACCACTTAACGTGAGCGGTACGTTATCACGATAGACACACTCCCAGACGGAGGGCGGCATATTTGTCAGATAGCCATGCCACAGAGGATCGTCAATAGTCACTTTACCAGCCGTCTGCGGCATCACTGTCAGGCCAGCTAGTTCCGCGATAATGCGATAACCCATGAATGCACCGACACGCACGGCGCTATAGTCGCTACCGGAGACGGCGTGTGTGATACCTGAGTCGATGCCCCAAAACGTAATCTCTGGTGGTAACACAACCGGTGTTTGCAATTCGGCGGGTTGGCAGAGCAACGCCAGCAAGCTATCTGGTTCACCACAAGCGACAGTCATCTGATCCATAATGCCACAGGGAGCGCCGACAATGATATTCTCGACCTTCTGACATAGTAGTGCCATCTCGCGTCCTGGCATCGCCAGATCAAAAAGCGAGCAGAGCGCCTGCATAGTTGCCACTTCTAACGCCGCCGATGAACTGACGCCCTTGCCAATCGGCACTTCGCAATGTACCAAAATACGCACACCATGTTTCGGCACAAATCCTCGTTCGTGATGCAAGGCTACCAGCACACCTGCTACGTAGGCCGCCCACGCATCCTCTTTTTGCGTCGTAAGCTGACGATGTGCCTCAGCATAATCCCAGGTCATCAGCCGTTCCAGAGGCAACGTCACCTGCGGCATGCCTCCTACCTGTGCTGCCGTCGTACTATGCAGCGTTACAACAGGTTCAGAAGTGCGTTGTACGGCTACCAGGGTCGCTACCGCCAGAGGCCATTCCAGGACGAGCGAGCCAGAATAATCGGCAATGCCCCCCATCACATCTAGCCGACCGGGGGCGCGAGCCAGCACGAGCGGAAATTGCGGCGTGAAAAAACCATTCATGTCATTCAATAAATGTCTAAAGCGCCTCACATCGGGCGTGGCATTAGCCAATGTCTGCGTACAGTACCACACTGTGCTGCTCCTCATCATACTTTGCCAATATTGATGCTGTTTAACGAAATATTCTGGGAAGAGGCTGGTAGTTTGTGGGCGTGATGAATCACGCCCCTACGGATATAAAATGATGTTTTTGCATCAATGTGTGTAAG
>JAJZEJ010000865.1 GCA_021828635.1 Chloroflexota bacterium | reverse complement strand
GCCTGATCGACCTGCTAGAGGAACACGGCATCATCGGCCACTCTGAACAGGGTGGCCGCTCCCGCGAGGTGCTGGAGAGCGGTGGCAATGATCGCTATGACAGTTTTGGTGATCCTCACTCGCTAGCCGACGAGATAGCCGATATTGCCGCCGAAGAAAAGGCCCGTAATGATTTCTTGCGCAAGCAGGCCGAAGGAAAGCAGAGCGACCGCAAGGGTACGCCCCTACAATAATATGTTGCCCCTCCCGCCCGCAAATTATTGTAGGGGCGTACCCTTGCGGTCGCTCTGCCCGTTTGCTATATACTAATCATTTATAGTCTCTGTTGTGAAAAATGATGGGGCTATACCGAATGAAAAACTCATGCTATAATCGTGAACATAATATTTTTGAAGAGGAGCATGAGTGCAATGTGTAAGTGGGATGATAGCCTCAAAACGTTGATCACGTCCAATCCGCAGTATCTCGTTTCGCATGACCTCCCCATTTTGAACCATCCCAGAAAGGTAATTCATTTTGAATTACCCCCCCGAAAGGCATTATCATGCAGGGACCATCACAGTGACAGTTCCTTTGGAAACAGGAAAATAGTTGGCGAAGGGCAGGAATGAGAGAGAGGTAATCTCACAGTGAGATTACCCGTAGAGGGAGTCTATTTTGAGCGATAATGACTATAAAACTGAACTTCTAATCTTAGAAGACGAAGCTGGGCATGGCTGGAAGCTGACGCAAGGATGATTACAAAGGGGTCAACATGATGTTGACCCCTTTGAGAAAGAGGTGTATTTTGAGCGAAGAATGTGACAATGAGAACGAAGCGCAAAAACACTCTGCACAGACACTCATTCCACTAGAACAACAAACGTTGACGTTTCACGGGCTACCTCTGGTAGTAGTACGCTTGCCTGATGGTCGCCCAGGTATCATCCTACGTTGGATTTGCGAGAATTTAGGTCTTGCTCCTACCGGACAGGTAACACGTATCCGACGCACCGAGGTGATTGCTGATGATCTGGTGTATGTCCAGGTTGAGACCAGCGGCGGTACTCAAACCATGCCCACGCTGGTCCTGACCTCAGTCCCCTACTGGCTTGGCACAATTGATACGAAGCGCATGAAAGATGCACAGAAACGGCAGGAAATTCTTTACTATCAGCGTGAAGTCGTTGCCGCGCTCTATGAGTGGGCTGCGACTAGACACACAAAACAAGCCATCGTACCTGCTCAACCAACACAGCCAGCGCGGCCAGCGCCGGATGCATCAGCTATTGAATGGGCCGACTATTATGAACAGATGGCGCTTTTCTATCGCTGGAAAAATACGGTTGAGACTCGCTTGGAAGAACTTACAGACTGGCAAAGCACGGTTGAGAGTCGCCTTGAAGGCGTTGAAGAAATCGCCCGCTTAGTGCCTGAAATTCTGAATCAGCTTCCACCAGCAACGATTACGGCTAAGCATCAGCAGCAGGTAAAAGCCTGGGTGGCACAACTGCACGATGTAACTGGCAAACATCAGATGACCATCTATACTGACCTCTATACAGCTTTTTCTGTGCCACGCTACCAGGAACTGTTAGAAGCCGACTGGCAGAAAGTTGAACACTGGTTTCAGGTGCAGATTGAGCAAGGAAAACAAAAGAAAAGAAGGTAATATCTAACGAAGAGACACGGCGTGCGCTGATGCAGGCATTGCAGTCTGTCAATAAAAAGAGGGATGGTAATCTCACTGTGAGATTACCATCCCTCTTCGTCCAGTTCTTTGAGTAGCTTCTGGTCTTGTTTGCTGCTCAGGTCAAGTTGCGCGAACAGGTCAGGACGGCGCTGGCGCGTGCGGCGTAGCGATTGTTTGCGCCGCCAGCGGGCGATCTGCTCGTGATGGCCTGAAAGCAGTATCTCTGGCACACACCAGCCGCGAAACTCCGGCGGGCGCGTGTAGTGCGGATATTCTAGCAGATTGGCGCTGTGTGACTCTTCGTCCGGCGAACCCTCGCTGAGAACGCCCGGTAACAGACGGCTCACCGCATCTACCACAACCATTGCCGCCAGCTCTCCGCCCGTCAATACATAATCACCGATGGAGATTTCGTCGGTTATAAGGTGCTGACAGACGCGCTCATCAATCCCTTCATAGTGTCCACACAGCAGCGTCAAGCATTGCTCCTGGGCCAACTCGCGGGCGATCTGCTGGTTGAAACGGCGTCCTTGCGGCGACATGAGGATGATTGGCCCTTCCTGGTATACAGCCTCGATGGCGGCGAAGATGGGGTCTGGCTTCATGACCATGCCAGCACCACCACCATAGGGATAGTCATCGACCACGTGGTGTTTGTCGGTTGTGGCATCACGAATATTGTGCAAGGCGATCTGTAAAAGATGATGCTCTTGAGCGCGTTTCAGGATGCTTTCTGTTAATGGACCCTGAAACATGCCGGGAAAGAGCGTAAAGATGTCAATTTGCATAAACTCTACTCACCTCTAGCTACTATGTGCTACAATAGCACCGTCGCAACCTATTAGCAAGTGTTTGGATTCTGTAGGGGCCGATCTATCGCGCCCGTGCCACCTCGCCGTAGGGACGTGATAAATCGGCCCTTACGGCTGATAATTTGTGGAGCGTATCAGCTATGTCAGTATCCCAGACTCAGCAATCTGAGGATATCTTTCGCCAGATGACGATCCTGATCGGGAGTGCTATTCGACTTCTCTGCGGTGAATATGGTGTTTTTGTGGTCTCGAACGAGGCGTTTG
>JAJZEJ010000117.1 GCA_021828635.1 Chloroflexota bacterium | reverse complement strand
GTTCTGTCTCCTCTTCTAACATTTGTTGCGCTAATTGCTCCGCTTCGGCCAGGTCTTGCTGGAATCCTTGATGTTGACGGACGAGGAACCATTCGTATTGTATGGCTTTTAGCATGCTCGTAACCAGGACAATCCATAACACAAGCAAGGTGAGTGATAGCAGAACGAGGCCGAGCAGTGGTAGAAGAATACTTGTACCATGCTGGTGCCAGAGGGGCAAGAACTGCGGGATGGTCTGTATGAAGAAGCGCCATACCGCAGGTGGAAAGCCACCAGAGAGCCAGTAGAGTAGAGCAGCGATCAGTAGCAGGCCGCTATAGGAGACGCGCCGTAATCCGTGATGATCTGCATATGCGGTTTTTATGTTTTCTAACATAATCGTTACCTGTATCATATACCACTATACGCTGCTGTTTCGAGAAAGGATGATACCTGTATCACCGTATCAGTTTGCTCTACGACCCGAATGCCGCCCAGGCCATTTGTCAGGCTCATGTCAGAGACGACGAGCATCCATTGCGCAGGTGCGCTCTGGTTGCTCGGCCACGCGCTGGCATAGAGTGTGGCACCGATAGCTCTGAAATGCAATGTGTAACTGGTATTGCCACTAGCTAGAAAGTGAATGGTTCCCAATTGCGTTGTGATGCCATTGACACGCTTCAGCACTGTCAGGTTATTACCATCGATGAGCGCCTTGTACCAGTTATTCGTATCAGTCCAACGTAACACAACACCAAAATTGACGCCGTTGCCAAACTGATTGACACTCCCACTAGCAATAATATCGGCATTACTTTCTACCTGACCAAGCAAAGCATTATACGTCTGTACCCCTTGCGCATGGTTGCCCGCAATTTGCCCACTTGTGCCTGTGGTGGAGAAAGCTGGTGCTGTGTTGGCATCGCTCTGCCATGTTTGTCCGTCGGTCGCATTGCCCCAGCGTGCCTGGCTAGAACGCTGAAAGCTGTCCTGCGCTAATGCCGTTGCTCCCATTGTCGCCGTTGGTGTTGGTATTGTCGTTGGCATAGGGACCGATGTATCGCGTTCGTTCCCGTTGGCCGATGTGTTGTGTCCGCTCCCCGTCGTGGAATGGGCCGACATAGATTGCATCGCCATCGCCATCTGTTGCGGTGTCAAGGCGCTTTCGATGGCATGGATGTAAAAGGCCGCGATGATGCCGCCGATGAGCAAGAGGCCGAGCAACGTGGCTGCGATCCAGCGCGTCATCATAAACCCTCCTCATCTGTATTTACTGCACTTGTTTGTGGACTACTGGTCGTATACGGTGTAATAGTGATGGTGGCTAGCTCCTGCATGTGTGCGTATATCCACGTGACGCCCTGGTGCATCGTGCCGGTAGCTGGGTCGAGCCAGCCGGTATAGGCATAGGTAGCATTCTCGATCATATCGTTGATAATATCTAATGTTGAGGGTTGGTTTAATTGCTGATTGCTCATGTTAGCAATTTGAAGCGCATCTGCCCGAACTTTTTGCAATCGGTCGCGTACATCGTTCAACGCGCTGATTAATGCCGAGACCTGCTGACGTAATGCCGGAGTTGAACCGCCAGCTTGCAGTAGCCCATTGAGATGAAAGACAATGCTATCCAGATAGCTAGGCGGATCTTGTGTGGGTCCGTTGACCTCTAACAGGCCGATGCGTGCCAGCCGATCAGTAACACCGAGCGGCGTGTTGGGTGGCAGGTCTTGCGAAACATAGGAGAGACCATCCAGATAGGCCAGCGTGCGCAAGGATTGGCGGCTCACAAAACTCATAGAATGGTTATCGACCCAGCCACCACGCATGCTGCTGGTCCATTCCAACACCTTGCCAGTATTTTGATAGAGCCAGATATTCAATCCTCCAGGCAATTGGTTGGCATCCAGCATCGGGTCATCGGCCAGTAGGTGTCGCAGATGGTCGAGATAGCTATACCCTTGTGTGCTTGCAGGCATGCCGGGCATACTCTCAGCCGATGACACGAGTTTCTGCGAAAATGCGCCGTAGTATCGCCAGGTAGAGAGATCGGATGAAGGCGTAGTAGGCGCTGTTGCAGTATTTTCTTCTGTCACCAGAAAACGGCTGGTGAGGGCCAGGAGATTGGTATGCGTTGGATTTTTGTAGAGTAGAGAGGCATTGCCATTCTCGATAGGCAGCTTGCCGAGTGCAATAGCCTTTGCCGCGCTTGTATCACTGAGCAGCCAGGCATAATAACTCTTCCCGTTAGCTGGACTGGTGAGATGGCTCAGATCAATCTCGATCTCGTCATCAATACCTTGATTGGTTTGCTCGTTGAGCTGCCCGCTACTCAAAAAGTAGACGTGACCGACGATCTGTGTAGCAGGCGGCAGGCTGGACGGTGTGTGGTAAAACACCAGCAAAGAGGCCAATCCGGCAGCAGAGAGTGCCAGAATCATCAATGAGATCAGGATGGCCGGAAAGCGGTTGCGTTTCTTTGGCAGCTTCTGTGACGCAACGGGTGGTCTGGTTGGTAAATCCGCGATAGATGATGTTATTGGTAGCGGCGTGACCGGCCCTTGTTGTGGTGGCGCGGATAGTATGGGTGGTAGAGACGGCATAGGTCGTGCTGCCAATGACTCAGTGTTCCTGAGGTTCCTGGTTGATGTCGGCGTGATGGCACGGGTAGGGACCGATTGATCGCGTCCGTGCATGGGTATCGGCGTGATTAGTGTAGAGCGTTCTGCCAGTGGGTCAGTCGTTCTAGCAGTATGATTTCTTATAGTCATAG
>JAJZEJ010000815.1 GCA_021828635.1 Chloroflexota bacterium | reverse complement strand
GAATGCGTGTTCTTGACTCACCTCATCCTCGTGTCCTATAATTAGGTCAGCACTGACTTAACACAAAGGACATGACGCACGCATGTATAAACAGGTGATGCTGCTGGGACTGCTGATGGAACAACCTATGTACGGGCAGCAGATACGCGAAGTGATCGAAAATCATCATACGATCTTCGCCGACTATATCAAGAAACCGACCATCTATTACCAGCTTGACCGACTCGTGCAAGACGGCTATCTGGAAGTCAGGCGGGAAAATGTCGAGGCTCCCGGCACCGGTGCGGCCCATATGGACTTGGCATTACGTGAACGCGCCGTCTACTATATTACTGAGGAGGGACGCCGCTACTTCTCCAAGCTCTTGCGTGGAATGTTGAAGACGTATACTCCTGGGCTGAGCGATGTTGATGCCGGTCTATTTTTCTTGCATCATATGCGCTCGCACGAGGCCATAACTTTGCTGAGCGAACGCTATAGTGCCATCACTGCCTACCGCGAAATACTGCTCAAGGGTATGCAGGCACACGGCACACTCGATAATGCACATCAACTCGTAAATGACCATAAATTAACCTTGCTCGATGCAGAGCTACGCTGGCTGGAACGCACGCTTGAACACTTCAGGGCAACCGGCAACGTGTCATCTTTAGAAAAACCATAAGCAATCAGCATAGATCGTATTACACTATGCCTTTTTTATCCTGATTAAGTCAGCTTTGACTTAACACATGGATAACGGGAGTTCCTAATGCAACAACGACAGAGATCAGAGCAAACACCACTCTTGCTGATGGCTCTGACCATTCTCATCGATTTTACCGGCTTCGGCCTGGTGTTACCGTTGCTACCCTTCTGGGCCGAGCATGTGGGCGCTAATGCCTTTGACATCGGCTTGCTGCTCACTATCTATGCGCTCGCACAATTTCTCTTTACGCCTGTGCTTGGCTCACTCTCAGACCGCTACGGTCGCCGTCCCGTAATCGTGATCTCGCTTGTCATTGAGGCCATCTCGCTGGCAATGACAGCATTGGCAGGCAATCTCCCATTGCTCTACCTGGCGCGTTTCATCGGTGGTCTGGGCGCATCCAACATCGGCTCCGCACAAGCGGTGGTGGCCGATGTGACGACACGCGAAAGACGCGCTCGTGGTATGGGTTTGATCGGCGCGGCCATCGGCGTTGGCTTCGTGATTGGTCCGGCGCTGGGCGGTCTGCTGGCTCCTATTGGTCCCGCTCTACCTTTCTGGGTGGCGATGGGCTTCGCACTCGCCAACGCCCTGCTCGTCGTTTTCTTTTTACCGGAGACACGCCCCATTCATGCTGGCACAAGTGGTAACACAGCCGTGCATAACGGTCCCGGCCTCTTGATCGCGGGATGGCGCACGCTCCGTCGCAGTCCGGCTATTCAACGCCTGATTCTGATTAATCTGCTGTACATGCTGGCCTTCACAGCGATGGAGTCGGTGTTTGCCCTTTTTGGACAACACTACTTTGGTTGGGGTGAGCAACAGATTGGCTATGTCTTCACATATGTGGGCATTATCGTCATTATCATGCAGGGCGGGCTGGTTGGTCAGCTTGCTAGAAGATTGGGCGAACAGAGGCTCCTGCAACTTGGACTCGTTCTACTAGCAGTAGGCTTGATTATGCTGGCCTTTAGCACAGTCGCTGTCCTTGCATTGCTTGCGCTTGGCATCCTGAGCATAGGCGACGGGGCGGTGACGCCGATGACCTCAACGCTACTCTCGTTCGCCAGCCCAGAGAATGCGCAGGGCGAGACGCTCGGTCTGGCACAGGGCATCGGTGGTTTGGGTCGCATCATCGGGCCACTGGTCGCAGGTAGTCTCTACACGTTGACCAATCCGAGCATACCCTTTCTTGTGGGTGGTATGCTTTCAATAGGTGCTTTATTACTGGCGATGTCCGCGTTTCCTATCGCACGTCCCCAAAGGACAGTGCGTGTTGAAGAGATTAAGGGGTCTTCGCCGGTACATTCGGGCAAACTTCGCTAATGCAAGTTATCTCATCTAAGGAGGTTTCATTTTGGTTGTACGTGTCACATTGTGGGTATTACGTGTTTGTGCTGTACTAGCACTTATCCTGGGCATCGTCTTCTGGACGGGCAATACACCCAGCTCCCTGGTTTCTATACATATGCTTTTGGGCATCCTGGTTGTGCTATCGCTGTGGGTTATAGCCGTGGCGACAGCGACGGCAAAAGGTGGTAATTGGGGTCTATCTGGTGGCGCATTGGTGCTGGGGCTAGTTATAGTCGCACTGGGTCTGACCCAGACAGGCATTCTAAAGGCTGCATCCCTACACTGGATTATCCAGGTCATTCACCTATTGCTCGGTCTCTCCGCCATCGGTCTAGGCGAGGCAATGGCCGGTCGCTACAAACGCTCTAACGCAACCCGTACCGCGACGGCATAATAGCGGGGCTGTCATGCACGATGATGTCACGTGCATAGCACCCACAAGGGGTACCACTACATATATTACGCGCTAACGGCAAAAAATATATGTAGTGGCACCCCTTGTGGGTGTCATGCAGCGGTGCCATGCCCCGATCCTATACACAGAGATCATTGTTGGCGAGTGCCTTGTTTATCTTGCCTAATAGGTACTGATATGGTTTAATGGGAAAAAGTTGTCTATGTTTCGGGGCTATACTGTTGTAGCCCATGTAAGGATGTCGCCTTAACACGATAAAGGGGATTGAGCGTGAGCAACGAAAATAAACGCAGCCTG
>JAJZEJ010000312.1 GCA_021828635.1 Chloroflexota bacterium | reverse complement strand
GGGGCGGGCCGTATTCGAGGGAACCACTGCGCAATTATTGCATCATCATCACCATACGCCGCCCATGCCTCCCAGTTTCTATAATCCAAAATTACCAAAAGAATTGGATGAAGTGTTTTTACGAGCGTTGGCAAAGAAGCCAGAGCAACGCTACGCCTCCATTATGGCCTTCGCGCAAGCTTATGATGCGCGTTTGCAAACCGCGCTCCAGGTGCGCCAGCTAAAGTCAGCACGTGAAGGCGAGCCAGTGCGCGGCGTGTCACGCGATACACGCTCATTTGCCGTCACAACAGCCTCACATGATCCATCGACGCGCCCTGTACCAGGGATGAGTCGCATGACAATTCCTGTGCAGAGTCCACCGGTTGCGCCAATTGTGGCTACCGCGGCCCGCATTCCTGTGATGCAACCGGCCAGCCCTGGTACAGACCCAACACAGGGTGGAGTGACGAGTAGTTCTTATGAGCGGCGTAGTAGCACGAACTTTGCTCAGGTCAAAGCTGAAACATCGACAGACAAGCGGGCCGCGCTTCCGGTACAGCAACCAACCGCTACCAGGGAGATTCCTGTGGCAATGGTCGAGCGAACACCGGCTTTTAGCATGCCTGTGCTTATGATTATCACCATGCTTTTATTGCTGATTGCTTTACTCTTTGGCGTATTGCTGTTTGTGCATATGAGATAGGTTTTGGTAGGGACCGGTTCACCGTGTCCGTGTGTGGACGTGACGACGCTTGGGCTAGGCGGACACGGTGAACCGATCCCTTTTTTGTTATGCCAGAGGCACGATTGGTAGCGTGACATAAGAGAAATGTTCGGCGTCGTGTAGGATAGTCTGGTGAGCCACAGCCAATTCGGCATCCGTGCCGAAGGGATGACCGGTATTCGGGTTGCGGTCCCAGCGCGGGAAGTTGCTGCTAGTTACATCCAGACGAATGCGATGGCCCTGTTTGAACACGTTGCTGGTGGCCCACAGGTCGATCTCATACTCGTAGGCTTTACCTGGCTCAATCAGTGATGGCACCTCGCCGTGCGCGAAGTTGCGGTAGCGGGCGCGAATGATGCCATCGGTCAGGTTTTGTGCATAGCCATCAGGATGGACATCGACCAGACGGGCCACGAAATCGGTGTCTGGTGCGCTAGATACGGCCCACAAATGAACCGTAATCGGCCCTGTGACCTCTGTATCCTGCTCTAATGCCTCCGTGCTATAGACCAGTACGTCGGCGCGACTCTCGGTCGGGCGCTGATCGTGTGGGCCAGCAGGGAACTCTGGTGTCATCAGAAGCGCCCCACCACGGGTGAGAACCGGGTTGGTGGGATCATAGTCGTAGTGGTCGGCATCGGCGTTCTGTGGTGTGTTCGTGCTGAGTAGACCATCACCGTTGAGCGTGTTAGCGTGACCCTGGCTGTACAGGTAGTAGCGTGTCTCGACAGCACGCGCTAGCGGCCATTCTTGCTCGTCTCGCCACATGTTGGCTCCCATCACAAACAGTTTGATTGGTGCCTCGCTGAGAATGCCGGTCTCCTGGCTCTTGAGGAACTGGTTGAACCAGCGCAATTGCAGGCTCATGAAGTCGATTTGCATATCGATCAACGCTAGGGTCGAGGCGAAGCCGAAATTTATCTCGCCGACGGGATTGTTGCCTCCGCCATGTGTCCAGGGGCCGATCAGCAGTTTGCTCTGGCGTGCGGCAGGCGTCGAGCCGTGCGCTCGCATGATGTTGAAATTTGCGATAGTATCCTTGAGAAAAATATCGTACCAGCCACCGATGTTGAAAGTTGGCACTGTCACACGCTCGTGCTTGCCCAGGATGGTCAGGAAATCCGTATACTCCCGATCCATCGGATGTTCGATAGTTTCAAAGAATGCCTGCGCTACGTTGTTGCGTTTGATGGGCGCGAAGTCTTTGAGTGGCAGCGACCAGTAGCCCTGTGTGCCGAGCGCATCCATATCCTTGACCAGCATGTAGAATGCTTGGCCTAGATGGCGTGGATCGGGATCATTGCGATAGCGGCGGCTCAGCTCGTCCATACTCATCCTAAGTTGCCAGCTCCCCGACGTACCCAGTTCCATCGCACCACCTCTGAACAAAATGCCATTGAGCGGGTCATTCCAGGTGACGTAGGGTACCATTGCCTTGAGTGATGGTGGTTGCTGTGTGGCGGCTGACCACTGTGTGAAGCCGAAATACGAAGCACCATACATGCCCACACTACCATCGCTATAGGGAAGTTTAGCCGCCCATTCAACGGTGTCGTAGCCATCCTCGGCCTCAGCTCGGAAAGGCGACCAAGCGCCCTCTGAGGTGAAGCGACCGCGTGTATCCTGTACAATCACGACATAGCCTCGACGCGCAGCCTGCGCGGGGTCGAGTGCCGAACTGCCGTGGGGAAAATCTTTGCCGTAGGGTAAGCGGGTGAGCAAGACGGGCCAGCGCCCCTCGCCTGCTGGTCGATAGATGTTGGCGCGTAAAGTGACGCCATCACGCATGGTTGCTGGAACATCATATTCGACAGTGACTTGTTGACCTATGTTCATCGCCATCGCGCGTGTACTCCTCTGCTAATGTTATATCTGAACATTTTGAAAGCCCTGGCAAGGCTCTGCTCTCTATCATACAACAAAGCTGTAGGGGCGTGGGCGCAACGGACGCGATCAATCGATCCCAATAGACATCAACCTAAGAAGTCAGCGAAGGGATTCAAACTCCGAACCAAGCATGAAAGACAAAAAGGCTATTCTCTAGATAAA
>JAJZEJ010000831.1 GCA_021828635.1 Chloroflexota bacterium | reverse complement strand
AAGCTGTAATGCCGCCACGGTGCCGACGATACCGGCCACATTCTCTGTACCGGCACGTCGTCCACGTTCCTGCGAACCACCCTGCAACTGTGGCAGAAGACGCATCCCTTGCCGCACATAGAGGATGCCCATGCCTTTTGGGCCATAGAACTTATGCGCGGAGAGCGAGAGCAGATCAATATTGAGCGCCGCAACATCGATAGGTAGACTGCCACCAGCCTGGACAGCATCAACATGGAAGGGTATCTTACGAGTGCGGCAGATACGCCCAATTTCCGCGATTGGCTCAATTGTGCCAACCTCGTTGTTGACAAACATGATCGAGACCAGCACCGTCTGATCGGTAATCGCTTTCGCCACATCGTCGGGATTAACACACCCATAGGCATCGACAGGCAGATAGGTCGTTTTGAAGCCAAAGCGGTCTAGATACTGGCAGGTATGCAGCACCGCATGATGCTCAACCGAGGAGGTAATCAGGTGATTGCCCTTTTTTTGCGAAGCGAAGGCCATACCCTTAATCGCCAGATTATCGCTCTCGGAACCACAGCCTACAAAAGCTATCTCTGTTGGACGACAATGAATAATTTCAGCTACTTGCTCACGCGAGCGGTCGATGGCCTGCATAGCATGCCGACCGAGGGTATAAATGCTGCTAGCATTGCCGTATTCAGTTGTCATGTAAGGGATCATGGTGTCCAGGACACGTCGGTCAAGTGGCGTGGTCGCGGCATGATCGAGGTAAATGGTGCGCTCCGGCATAGTGCTTGAGTCCTGTTATCTCTTTGAGACCATGTATAAAATCGTAGGGACGTGATTTATCACACCCTCGTATCTCTTGTCGAGAGGCAAGCAGGGCGTGATAAATCACGCCCCTACAAAAATTCGTTTTATCAACATCTGTCCACATTATAGCACGTTCTTATGCGGCTGACGAAGGAGGGTAGAGCGGAATTGAACCGACATATTGCACATAGGCAAAAAACTGCGCGGCAGCCGCTTCTCCAGGCACAAAGTCGATGTGTCCATCGCCATCAAGATCGCGTCCCTGCTGCAAAGCACTACTGAGCGTCATCAGCAGGTTAATCGCTTTATCAGTTGAGATATTCAAAGCAAGATGCTGAACAAGAGCTAACGTCTGCTGCTGAATTTGCTCTGTTAATTGCCGCATTGTCGCAAGCATGGTCAGTAGCGCCTGCAAGACAGAAGGGGTTATGTAATGCCCATTTGCCAGAGATTGCAGTGTAAGATGCAACGAGTCGAGATAACCACATGACTGCTGTAACTGACATGGCGCTACCTCGGAAAGTAGACCAAAGCCATCGCCCTCGTTTTTAATGTTGGAGAGTGATAGCACCTGCAATGACTGCACATCGACGCCGTGTTGACCTTCTATGATATAGATCATGCGCAAAAGATCAGCACGCATGCCCACCAGATCGTTTGTGCGCTGAGAATCGTGCAGATTGGCAACCCAGCGTACCAATTCATCGATCTGCGTGCGCAAACCAGCCAGTAAGGCCGTGTGTCCAGGGGCATAAGCGGCACTGACAAATAAAGGCGTAATAGCATTGACAGCATTTTGTGCAATGGAGCCACTCAAAATAGTTGGCCCCTGCGGGTGTTGCAGAGCTGTTGCGCTCTGCTCTCGTGTCACAACAACCTGTGTAAAAAGCAGGCGCAGGTCTTGTTGCAATACATTAAATGCTGCCGATTGTCCGCTTAAAAAGTTGCTACTGCCATCACTGTTGCGTGTTAATGGGCCAGTTGCTAAAAGCTGATCGGGACGATGCGCATTGAGCAACCAACCAGCATAGGTGGTGTCGGCTGGCAATGGGGGTAGATTGGAAAGGTGTAAAGCAAAGCCATCGCCACGTCCATGTAGATCATAGAACCAGGCCACGCCACTTGGATGTAAAATCGGAGTAGCTTCGCTCTTTGCATGACCAACACTCACGCTGTGTGCGGCCAATAGGGCCAGGAAGCTACCATCCAAGAGGAGTAGGCCAATAATGACCACCGTCACAATAGTTGCTGGCCGCCGCCACCACGAACGATGCGGCGAAATCAGCGCGGGATGTGGTGTGGCTGGTACCCCAACTACAGATACCGGAGATGCCTCAGCCGCCTTCACCGCTGTACTCATCCCCTTGAGACGCAGACCACAACGACTACAGAAATTCGCGTTCTCATCACATACAGACCGGCAATTGCGGCACTGCATCACCGTCATCTCTCTATCAGCTATCCCAGACATCTTCCGTCACTTTCACACAACACAACTAATCGCCTGCGGGAAATTTATAGGTTACATCGGGCTTCACAGCGGGGCTATTATAAGCTAGCGTAATCACCGCATGGGTCGTCAGTGGTATATCCCGAAAATTTCCACTATAAGGCTTACCATCAACCCATGCCTGCCAACCATCAACCTGACTTAACTCAACCGGATATGCCAACTGCGGGAATTGCTGCGCCCATAGATCAATAAACGTACCCAGGACGTAGCTTTGCTTCTTAGGTGCTTTAATCTGTAGCAAGCCAGTAGCATCAGGCGTCTGGATCCAATAACTACAGGTATTATCGCTGGGTACACCAATATTCCGCGGAATCGTCACTTTGGGGCCATTCACATAAATTGTCAAATGAGCATGGACATCGTAGGTAGGTGTAGCAGAGTCACAAGCAATATTAGCTATATTCGGATGCACCAGCGAGTTGACCGGTGTGCCATTCGCATCAGTTCCCGCGTGATC
>JAJZEJ010000118.1 GCA_021828635.1 Chloroflexota bacterium | reverse complement strand
CTATACCTACAGCGCCGCCAACAATGGCAACACAGCGCAAACGGGTGAGCTTGATCTTTCGGATGGTGGCACGATCAACACGCAAACGGCTACCAGCGTCACCTTTAGCCTGGATCTCTCGTTTGGCCAGAATGGCGGCGGAAACTCAGCCAGCTTGAATGCTGAGCAAACATTGGCCGGAACATTAGGTGACACCTCCAATATGCTCAACACCTATGTTTCGCAGTGGAATAGCTTTGATAATAGCC
This sequence comes from Chloroflexota bacterium, assembly GCA_021828635.1. The sequence goes on along the minus strand of JAJZEJ010000118.1, from coordinate 11,706 downwards.
TGAACACACCTCCGGCAGTGGGTAGCACGACAGCGATTCAGCAGGCGCGTGAGCAGGAATACTATCTGGCGGCTAATGTCCTCAAAACCTCGCAAGATAAGCAGACGGGCGCGTTTGTGGCCGGACTTGGCACACCGTGGGGCGAATCGAATGGCGATAGCGATGCCGGTGGCTATCACCTGGTCTGGGAGCGCGATATGTACGAGTTCTCCAGCGCACTGATCGTCGCGGGTGATACGGCTGACCCCAAACGCGCTCTGCAGTGGGCCTTCGACACGCAACAGGAGTCTGATGGTCATTTCCCACAGAACAGCTATGTCAATGGTACGCCCTACTGGACTGGCATTCAGATGGATGAGCAAGCTTTCCCGCTCATCCTGGCCTGGAAGCTTGGTGTGACCGATAGCACCGACTATAATAATCATATCAAGCCAGCCGCCGACTATATCATTGAACATGGCCCCTGGACTGGCGATGAACGCTGGGAAGAGAATAGCGGCTTCAGTCCCTCGACCATCGCTGCCGAGATTGCCGGTCTGCTCAGTGCCGCGCAGATTGCGGGCGACAATGGCGATACCGTCAATCAGAACCGCTTCACCAGCTATGCGGACTATTATCAGCAGTTGGTGCAGGACTGGACGTTTACAACCAGTGGTTCGCTGGGCAGTGGCTCCTACTTTGAGCGCATTGATGACGACGCCAATCCCAACGATGGGCATACGCTCACGCTTGCCAATGGTGGTGGGAGCCATGATGAGCGTTCGGTCGTCGATGCTGGTTTTCTGGAACTGGTGCGCCAGGGTGTCATGCCTGCCAACTCACCTTATATCACGCTCTCGTTGCCAGTGATTGACTCGACGCTTGAGCAGACCGTTAATGGCAATCAGTACTGGCATCGCTATAACTATGATGGCTATGGCGAGCAGGCCAACGGCTCAGATTATAATGGTACCGGCGTCGGTCGGCTCTGGCCGATCTTCTCCGGTGAACGTGGCATCTACACTATCGCCAATGGTGGCAGTGCCGATGCTTTCATCACTGATATGACGGCGGCGGAGAATGGTTCCGGCATGATTCCAGAGCAGGTCTGGGACAATTCCGCGCCTGCTGGCTATACGCCTGGCACGCCGACCAAATCCATGAACCCGCTTAACTGGGCGATGGGCGAGTACATCACGTTGCTCTTCTCGGCGGCTCACAACGACATCGCTGATGTACCTTCAATCACGCTGAGTCGCTATGTCACCAACGCCTATCAACCACATGCCGGTTATGCCGTTGATTATAATTCCGCTCAACTCTATCAGGGGAGCGCGTTAACGATCTACTACAAGGGTTTGCTGACCTCTGGTAGCCATGTCTATCTGCATTGGGGCGAGAACAACTGGCAGAACATTGATGCCGTGGATAAGCCAATGATGAAGATGGCGAATGGTTTCTGGGAGACAACGATCAGTGTGCCGGTTGATGCTACTCAAATCAACTTCGCCTTCAACAACGGTGCTGGCACGTGGGATAACAATGGCGGCGGTAACTGGAACCCCTCAATTGGCACGGCTAGCCCATATCCGGCCTTGAACTATCCGGTGATGAGCTTCCCCTACTTGCCCGTGCAGGGTCAACAGGTCAAGATTGTCTACAATGGTTCGCTCGCCAGTTCCGCCACAAGCATGACGATGCATTGGGGCTATAATAACTGGACAAGCCCGACCGATGTGACAATGATAAAGCAGTCCGACGGTTCATGGATTGGCGTGACCTCCATGCCGCAAGCTGGGTATCAGCTCAATCTGGCCTTCCATAACCAGAACAACACCTGGGATAACAACGGCGGCAACAACTATAACCTCTTTGTCTCGCAACGGTGATAGCTCGCTACCGGTTATCCATTCCGTGCTACATGGGGATTGCGATGGCCTGTATCCTTAATGGGTACAGGCCATCGCCGAGCCTTCTTGCCACATAGTATAAAATAGAAAAGCGAAATCATAGCCCATAAACAGGTTTAGAAAACCTGATAATCCAAAGGAACTTATGTTATAATAAGCCCATTATAATAGCAAGTGAAGCGAGGATAAGAAACGATGCCCACTATCGAAGAACGATTGCAAGCTGTTGAGCGGGAACATCAAGTCCTTGAGCGGGAACATACCCAACTCAAAAAGACCATTGAACTACAAACTATTGCAATAGGCGCATTAGTGAACAAAGCCGCACTAGAGAGACTAAACGAGAAATACGATAAAATTTTTGATGCCCTGATAGCCCACGACCAATTTACCAATCAACAACTCGCCGAACTGAGAGGACAATACACTGAGTTAGACGGGAAAGTCGTCGGGCTACAAACGGAGATGCGCCAACGTTTCGCCAATGTAGAAACGGAGATGCAGCAACGTTTCGCCAACATAGAAACGGAGATGCAGCAACGTTTCACCAACATAGAAACGGAGATGCAGCAACGTTTCACCAACATAGAAACGGAGATGCAGCAACGTTTCGCCGAGCAAGACGGGAAAATCGTTGGACTACAAAGCGGAATTGCAGAACATACGACACTGCTTCAACAAATCCTTGCACGTTTACCTGAAAAACTTTAATCAAAGAGGAAAACCGGAAAGTATAGCACATTCACAAGTATAGAAACGCATAGAATGACCTGTAGAGCCAATCCACGTATGCGAATAGGATAGGGATGAGCTGGAGTGCTACTTATTTTGTATCTATGGGATGGGTACTAAAGAGATCTTCTGATACAGTATTTGGAATGATGACTTTAAGTGCAAGTGGGACGGCAGTAAATGTGGTTGAGGGGAAACCTGAGTTGATGTGACCGGCGGGATCGCCATCGAGTTGCATGGCGATGGTATTTCTGGTACGAACCCTGGCTGTTTGGCAGCGTTCGTAGCGTATCCAGCGATCACGTCCATTGCGGCGTAGAAGTAGATCAAAGGCGACAGCGATGCGGCCAAGCATACTACGTTGCCGAATGATACAGATATCTAGCAAGCCATCATCGCATTTGGCTTGCCATGTATACTTAATAGCTCCACCATAGAGTTGGGTATTGCCAATAATCACCTGAATGGCGTTGGCTTTGACCACTCGCCCATCTATCTGCATGAAGATGCGAAACGCTGGATAGCCCAGGCCGAGCATGGTACCCATCAGCAGGTAGCCCAATGCACCCAGGCGTTTGGCTGGTTTACGCTCGACGGCGTGTGCGACCTCGCCATCCAGGCCGATACCCGCCATCAACATGAAATAGTGTCCGTTGACCTGGCCCAGGTCGATTTGTCGCGTTTGTCCATGCAGCAAGACCTCACAGGCATCCATGCCATCGAACGGAATATCGACCTCACGCGCCCAAACGTTGACTGTGCCGATAGGTAGCACACCCAGCGTGGTCTCGCTACCCGCCAGTTCCTGAATGATTTCGTTGATTGTGCCATCGCCACCAGCAGCAATGACCACATCGACGTGCGCCTCGACAGCTTCACGTGCTAGTCTCTGTGCATCGCCCGCTTGTTCGGTTAGATTGAGTGTGACATCCCAGTTGTGAGCTTGCAAATACTTAACCGCTTCGTTAATGAGATTTGAATGGAGCAAATAGCCTCCTGAAACCGGATTAGCGATAATAATGGCCTTTGTCTGTACCGACAGCGCGGGTCTGGTCTCATTAAGTATTTCTTCCAACATGGTGCGTTCTCTACAATCTTTTGAGGCATGGTAAGCAAAGAAAATAGTATTGTCACTACATTTACGTACCAGGCGGAATTTGGGTTACACAATCTTTAATCCACACGTGGCACACGGGCTAGAATCTCGGCCACGACTTCGTAATTCATGGTACCGAGCCGCTCCGCTACCTGTTCAGCAGTGAGGGTAGCGTTGCCCTGGCGTCCAATTAATACAACCTCGTCGCCGATGCGTATGTGTGGAATATGTGTGACATCGACCATGCATTGATCCATGCAGACTCGTCCTAGCAATGGTGCCTCTTGTCCGTGTATCAGCACCGCCCCCCAATTTTTTGGCGCACGTCGAAAGCCATCGGCGTAGCCCACCGGTAAGACAGCGATGCGCGTTGGATGGATAGTGATGTAGGTGCAACCATAGCCAATACCCTCGCCTGCTGGCACCGTCTTGACTTGTGCCACCTGTGTTTTGAAAGAGAGTGCGGGCCGAAAACCCTCTGGCAGACGTACATCGCTGGAAGGATTGAGACCGTAGATGGCGATACCGGGACGCACCATATCAAAATGCGTCTCAGGCAAAGTAAGTGTGGCCGCGCTATTAGCGGCATGGACGATGGGCGGACGTAAGCTTTGTGTTTCCAACGCTGCCAGAACCGTGTGCAGGCGTGCAAGTTGCATGCGTGTGTAGCTCTGATCTTCGGCATCGGCCATTGCGAAATGCGTATAGAGACCTTCCAACATGAGGCCGGGCAAGTTTTTGATCGTGCGTATCAGCGTGACAATCTCCTCAAGCTGTTCAGCGCGGATGCCCAGGCGGCTCATACCGGTGTCGATCTTGACATGTACGTTGACTGTTTTGCCTAGAGCAACCGCCGCACGTGAGAGTGCCTGCGCTGACTCGCTGGAATAGAGCGTCACCGTGACCTGCTGATGCACTGCCTCGCGCATCTGCCAGAGTGGTACATAGCCGAAAACCAGGATAGGCGCACTAATACCAGCTTCGCGCAGTGGTGTGGCCTCGCTCACCGTCGCCACGCCGAGCATACTGGCCCCGTTATGCAGCGTTGTTCGCGCAACTTTGATCGCGCCATGTCCATAGGCATCGGCTTTGAGACTGATGAGCAGGCGTACATGAGGCCCGACCAACGCTTTGAGCAGGCGGGTATTGTTGCCAATGGCGCTCAGGTCGATCTCTAACCAGGTGGGGCGTTCGGGGCGTGTAACCACGATCTGTTTCCAACCCACGCTCTGGCGCACCAGTTCCTCGCGTGCCACCTCTGGCTTTGCCATCAACAATTCTGTTACACGCTCCATGCGTGTCGGCTCCGAACCTTTGATAAAAATGCTTGTTTCAACATCGGGTGTATCTTGCATGAGGCCAAGCGCGACATTGGCGGCATCGGCATAGGTCGCTGTCTCTATAACCTGCTCAGCAGCCATACCGGCCTGACGGGCTGACTCCGCGATGATGCTGGCGCGGTCTCCACGAGTGATGAGATAATCGGCATTCTGAGCGGCAGCACGTCCTACCAGTTGATGCGCCTCCATCTCGTAGTCACCAAGAGCGAGCATATCGCCCAAAATGGCAATACGTTTACTCGCTGGTAAGGTATGTAGTGCCTCAAGGCCAGCTAGTACGGCAGCTGGTGCGGCATTATGGGTATCATCCAACAAGCAACTCCGCAAGCGACCCTCTAATGGCTTCATGCGTCCAGGCATGGCTCGCACATTGGACAAAGCGGCGCTGATGGCCTCCGGTTCCATGCCACAGTGGCGTGCGACGGTATAGGCCGCAAGCATGGTGGAGACGTGATGTGCGCCGAGCAAGTGTGAGGTCAACATCACAGCTTTATCTGTAGTTGTTGATGGCAAGAGACAGCGTGTGCCATCCCATGTGACTTGCACGCCCTGCACTTGCGCGGGTGAGAATGAACTATGCCGCGCTTTGAGTGGATATTGCTTGAGATAGTCTCGAATGAGCGCATCATCCTGGTTGTAGATTGCTATACCGTCTTCCGGTAATGCGGCCAGTACTGTGCAGAGTTCACGCGCGAATTGTGCCAGGGAGCCGAAATATTGCAGATGGGCCGGACTGATATTGGTGAGGACACCGATCTGGGGTTGCGTGATCTGGCACAGCGCGGCAATCTCGCCAGGGTGGTCACAGCCTAGCTCGACGACAGCGTATTCGTGGCGCGGCTCCAGCCGACCGAGCGAGAGCGGTAGACCAAGCAGATCGTTATAGTTTTGCCAGCTTCTAAACGTAGGAAAATGAGTAGAGAGAACGGTTGCGATAGCCTCTTTTGTGCTAGTTTTGCCGGTACTACCCGTCACGACGATAACGATTGGTCGCCAGCGTTGTAAAATCGCACGAGCGTAATGCCGTAAAGCCAGGCGTGTATCTTCTACCACAACCGTTGTGACTTGCGCGAGTGCCGCTTGTGTTTCTGCTGCCAGGGCATTGAAGGTGCGTGCCTCGACCAGCAGTCCCGTGGCTCCGCGCTGTACAGCGTCGAGTAGATAATCATGACCGTCACCGCGTTCGCCACGCACCGCGACAAAAAGTTGACCTGGAATGAGTTGGCGTGTATCGTGATTAAAAGCCTCAAATGTTGTGGCGATGCCAGTATAGTAAAGCTGACCGCTGGTCGCGGCCAGCAAGTGATCGAGATAAATCATAAGACGTGTAATCCTGATAGTGTTTTTTGTGTATGGCACCCACAAGGGGTGTCACTACATATAAGATGATTTGCCGCACGAAAAATATATGTAGCGACACCCCTCGTGGGTGCCATGCTTTATGTTGCAAAATTTTACGGGCGGGCGAGTGTATATTGCATATTACCCAACGATCTAACCATACCTTTTAGTTCCAATATTGTCAAAGTTGCGGAAACCTGTGCGCTGGGAAGACCACTGGCGCGAGTTAATTCGTCGATGTGATTGGGTTCGTAGCTGAGATGGCTGAGTAGTGTGCGCTCTTCGGCATTTTCGGGCAGGATGGCCTGTGCTTCAACCTGTTCAGGAACCATGAAGAGGTTGAGTTGCTCAAGAATATCGTTAATACTGGTAACAGGGTGAGCGCCATCCTGGATGAGTTTATTTACCCCGCCACTTGCTGGGGAGAAGATGCCGCCAGGGACAGCGAAGACCTCGCGCCCCTGATCGAGTGCCGAGTTGGCGGTAATTAATGCGCCACTTTTTGATGGTGCCTCTGTGACCAGGACGCCGAGCGACAAGGCTGAGATGATGTGGTTGCGTGCCGGAAAGTTGCCCTTGTCGGGCTTGACGCCTAGTGGAAATGGCGTGAGCAAGGCTCCCTGACCCGATTCGATGATATGCCGCGCAAGTTGATAATTCTCTTGGGGATAGATGATGTCGAGGCCGCTAGCAATCACGGCGATAGTGCGCCCACCAGCATCGAGGGCCGCCGTGTGTGCTACTGTATCAACACCGCGTGCCAGCCCGCTCACAATAGTGATTTTGCCTCTGGCGAGATCACTGGCGAAACGTTCTGTCACCTGCCGCCCATAGACGCTCATGCGGCGTGTGCCGACGATGGCAAAAGCATAGTTGCGGTCGTCATCGGTTAATGTGCCACACATATACAATACCGGCGGAGCGTAGTCAATACGTCTGAGTAATGGCGGATACGTAGCGTCTCTCCAGGTAACAACTTGAATGCGAAGCTTCTCTAATCGCTGTAGCTCGTGTTCCGGCACGATGGTCTCGCGCTGTTTGAGAAAACTATCAACGATCTTCTCTTCGAGACCGGCTTGCATGAGTTCACTACGGGCTGCTTGCCATGCTACTGCCGCGTCATCGTGAAAAAAGTCAAGTAGTGTCTGAAAGCGTTTGGGACCGATACCGATGACGCGACTAAATGCAATCCAGTGCGCCAGTTCGTCCAGGGACAGATTTTCAGACGGATAATAATGCGTGGGGGCGTCAGCAATGTGGCTATCCCGTGGACTCTGGCTACCAGAGCGTGCTTTAGTAGACTTTACGAATACCGAGTGCCTGTTATTATGGTGGGGATGTTCCTCACTGCTACTTGTCATCTTACCCATGCCATTCAATCTCCTCTATCTATGGTTCTACAGTTCTTCTTGTGGTGCAGGTGGCTTGTTAGGAAATTCCTGCGGTTGCTCAAAGGATGGATTGGCCGTAGGCATAGCGCGTGCCGAATCCATATAAGGTAGGCTACCAGTGTAGTTTTGCCACTCTTGTATGTATGGTTGTGTTGTGGCGGGTGGTATGTAGGTCGGTTGCTGATAGTTGGGATAGCCAGGATAGCCCGACATAGGTTGCGCTTGATAGCCTGTTATCTGCGCGGCCTGTGGCTGTGGCGTTTGCGAGCGACGTATGTAGACGAAAACCGCGATGCCGCCCACGATGGGAATGAGAATGAGCAGCAAACCGAGCCAGATGTAGAATGATTGATTACCATCATTGAGTTGCACCTTTATAGGTGTTGTTGTCGTCTGCGCTTGGGTGGAATTCTGCTGATCGGCGTTAAGTGTTGGCGGCTGGTTCAGGGATAGGTGCCATTGGTTCTCCAGGTGGTTGGTATCTTCACCGATAGTATGTTGCAGATCTTCTGAAAAATCATAATTCGGATTATTAATTGCTCGGACAAGTGCAGCTATCTTGCTAACGCCAAATGTTTTGTACATGTAGCTCACAAGATTCCAGCTCTGTGCATAGGCTAGTTCAGCCTGATCGGCATCGGCTGGAAAACTGAAATAGAGCTGGCTAAGAGGAATGAGATTATGCGCGGTCAGTGCCTCATTCAAACGTGCCGTCATATCCGGTTCATGATAGAGTTGGTTATAGACTGCCATGCCTTCGTCGAACCAGAGTGGCGGCTCAATACCTTTGGCAATCAGTTGGTGAAAGATCAGGTGTGTCATCTCGTGCGGCATATCGCGGATAACGGTATAATCGTCTAGATTGTTAACAACGATAAAGCATTCATCAAGTGGTGGGAAGGCAACACCCCCTACCCATTCAAATGTACCAGGGGGCAAAGCACCGCGAAAATCGTTATCGCTCTGATAAACCCAGATATGCAATGGTAGCATTGGGCCAGCCCCTAGATTATGGCTGATGCGTGTCACGTCACTTACTGCTTGCGCTAGTAATCCCTGTCCGAACGCGCTGGAGTTGTTATACCAGTTGATCTGTACCATATCTTGTGAAAGATGCTGCCAGGAGAAGCGCGTATCAGAGGTATAGAATTGCTGTGATGGGAGCGTATGTGTGCCGTTAGTATCTTGTAATTGCCAATTGTAGGTGATGTGTGTGCCAGGTACCAGGAAATTATTGCCGGTAGTTGTCATTTGCCAGCTTAATGAGACTGTCGTAGTTGACCGGGCTAGAGCGACATTTTCTATCTCGCTATTGATAGCCCCCGCGGCATCAGTAGTAATCGAGATATTTGCTTGTGTGATAAGGCTGCTCGTATCCTGTGCCTTGAGTTGAAAGGTGATAGCGTTTGGAAAGGCAATACTATCCGTTTCTGAAAGAATGGTGATGGGATTATTAATAGCACGTGCATCCGTTGGTATGGTAGAGATTAAGCACATGCCCATAGAGAGAAATAGAGAGTTGGTAAGACAAAGAAAGAAAATAAGGCGTACAGGTCGCACCGGCATGTGTCAGGCTCCTCTCCAGCTATCGACAATGATTTTTCAATAGAGTAGCAGACTTTATTGTACACGATTTGACAATGCTCTGCTTGTTTGTAGTACCAAGAGGGCGGTTACTCTGTGGTACAATCTGAGTGATTGATCTTCTGGCCTTGCAACCTTTAGAGGAGAATATTTCCAATGATTGAGCAGCAATCGACAGAGTCGAAGGAGCCTGTTGTCGAACAAGGCTCGTTATTTGATAAAGCGGAATTGGCACGCTTAACCGCCGCGCGTGAGCAATGGGAAGAAACGACGGTAAAAAAATCGTTAGAGCGTGTGCCTGAGCGTGACAATCTGATGACCACGTCGAGCGTGCCGATTAAGCGTATCTATACGCCAGAGGATGCACGGGCAATTGATTACCAACGCGATCTAAATTTTCCGGGCGAGTATCCCTATACACGTGGTGTGCAACCAACGATGTATCGTGCCAAGCCCTGGACGATGCGTATGTTCGCTGGTTTCGGCACGGCTGAAGATACCAATACACGTTTCAAATATCTGCTCAAGCAGGGACAGACGGGCCTCTCGACCGCTTTTGATATGGCAACATTGTATGGTTATGATACCGATCATCCGCTTGCGGCAGGCGAATTTGGCAAGTGCGGTGTAGCTGTCTCCTCGCTAGCCGACATGGAGGTTCTTTTCGCTGATCTACCGCTCGATAAAATCACTACATCCATGACTATCAACAGCCCCGCGTCAGCGATCTGGGCCATGTATATCGTCAATGCTGAAAAGAATGGCTTCCCGATGGCCTCACTGGGCGGGACGCTGCAAAACGATATCCTTAAAGAGTATATTGCTCAAAAAGAGTTTCTTTTTCCGCCCGAACCGTCGATGCGCTTAGTTGTCGATACTATCGAGTTTGGCACGCGCTATATGCCTAAGTGGAACACGATCAGCATTAGTGGCTACCATATCCGCGAGGCTGGTGCGACTGCCGTGCAGGAACTGGCCTTTACACTGGCCGATGGTCTGGCGTATGTCGAGGCGACCCTGGCACGTGGTCTCAACATTGATGATTTCGCGCCGCGCCTCTCCTTTTTCTTCGATGTGCATAATGACTTCTTCGAGGAGATTGCCAAGTTTCGCGCTGCACGGCGTATCTGGGCCAGATTGATGCGTGAACGTTATGGAGCGAAAGATCCGCGTTCGTGGCTTATGCGTTGTCACGCTCAAACGGCTGGTGTCTCACTCACAGCGCAGCAGCCCGACAATAACGTTATTCGTACCACTATGCAGGCGTTAGCCGCAGTGCTAGGTGGCACGAACTCCCTACACACCAACTCACTCGATGAGGCGCTAGCCTTGCCGACCGAACGCGCCGTGTTGATTGCTCTGCGCACGCAGCAGGTTATCGCTCACGAGAGTGGGGTCGTCAACACCGTTGATCCACTCGGTGGCTCCTACTTTGTTGAGGCACTGACCGACGAGACCGAAAAGGTGGCGATGGACTATATCAACCGCATCGAATCGCTTGGTGGTGTGCTGGCCTGCATCCAGAATGGCTTCTTCCAGCGCGAAATCGCCGAGTCGGCCTATCGCTATCAGCAAGAGATTGACCAGCACAAGCGTACCATTGTTGGCGTCAATGACTATATTACTGAAGGAAATATTAAGGTGCCAACGCTCTATGTGGACTATGAGGGGCAAAAAACACACCTTGCGCGTCTCAATCGAATGCGTACCGAACGCGATCAGGCGGCTTGCCAACGCGCTTTGGAGAACCTCAAACGTGCCACCGAGGGGAGTGAGAATACCATGCCTTACATCATTGAGGCGACCAGAGCCTACGCCACGCTCGGCGAGATTATGGGTGTCTTCCGTGAAGTGTTCGGTGAATACATGGAACCCGCCGTGTTCTAAAATCATCAACGAAAGATGATATAGTTCGCAAAATTCCGTAGGGACGTGATTTATCACGTCCGAACTAGTGAATCGTGCGACCAACATGGCAAGATACGCTCCCAAATAGCGTTACTCCATACGCCCGACACGAAGAACAGGTTCGGCTGTGATAAATCACGTCCCTACACCAGATTGTTTTAGGAGAGTTGATGTGCCTATTCAACAACAAGGGTTGGTCAAGCAGAAACGTTTGAGTGAGCGCGATATTGAAGAAATCATGCAACTGGCACATATTTGTAACATACATGAGAATATTCATATACGCATTATTGCACGCTTGTTACATATGCGTTCAGGCGATAGTTACAACGATTTCCTGTATTACGAGGATCAGCAGTTAGTAGGCTATATTGCGCTGGATGGCGAGGGTGATGAGGGAGAATTGACAGGTATGGTGCATCCAG
>JAJZEJ010000581.1 GCA_021828635.1 Chloroflexota bacterium | reverse complement strand
GTCGTCCACGAGCCGTGCAGCGGTGGGGCGCGCGTAGACACGGCCGAAGCCGAGGAGCGGGTTCGCGCCCATCTCGGGGGTCTCGCCGGCTTTCGGCATCAGACCTTCGCCGAGGGACTGGCGACTGGCAGTGCCTTTGAGTTGCCACAGGCCATTTTATGGGAGAAGTTGAGTAACTTCGTGCTGGTCTCAGACGAAGAGATCATGCAGGCCATGCTCTGGCTGATCGAACGCGCCCATACACTGGTTGAAGCCGCCGGAGCTGCTTCGCTGGCTGCCGCTTACACCTTGCGCGAAGAATTGCAGGGCAAGAAGGTTGGCATTGTCTGCTCTGGCGGCAACACCTCGCTAGAACATCTGAGAAAGGCATTGACTCTACACGAATAAACGAATAAAATGTTCCCTTGACATCGCCCTCTGCCAGATTATATGCTGTATACCAGCAGAGATACTTTACTTTGTTGATAGAGTAACTCAACTTTAGTAGTATCTCGAAGCAGTATGAGACAGTTTGTCAGAGCGACGAAAAAACGAGGAGAACATATGGCTGAGAATACGTATGCCCACCCTGAAGTGCTGGTTGATGCCGATTGGGTTGAGCAGCATCTCAACGATCCAAAGGTACGTCTCATTGAGGTTGATGTCAACACGAAGGGCTATGACGAGGGACATATCGCTGGTGCGGTGGGCTTCAACTGGCAAAAGGAGTTGCAAGATCAGGTGGTGCGTGCGCCACTGAGCAAGCAGCAGTTGGAGAATCTGTTGAGCGGCGCTGGTGTCAGCAACGATACGACGATTATTCTTTATGGCGACAATAATAACTGGTTTGCCGCCTGGGCCTTGTGGGTATTTAAGTACTATGGGCATCAAGATGTGCGTTTGCTGAACGGTGGGCGTGTGAAGTGGCTGGCCGACAAGCGCGAGATTACCACCGAGGTACCATCCTATGCTCGCACACAGTATGTGGCAAAGGAGCCGGATAACGACATTCGTGCGTTCCGTGACTATGTGATGAGCCGCCTGGGCAAAGGCAATCTGGCTCTGGTCGATGTGCGCTCCCCTGGCGAATATAGCGGCGAGCTGCTGGCTCCGGCTAATCTGCCGCAGGAGGGTGCGCAGCGCGGCGGTCATATCCCCGGTGCGGCCAATATTCCCTGGTCAACGGCGGTACGTGAGGATGGCACCTTCAAATCTGCTGATGAACTACAAAGCATTTATGGCGGCAAGGGCGTGGTAGGAGACAAAGAAGTGATAGCCTATTGCCGCATCGGTGAGCGTTCGGCGCACACGTGGTTCGTGCTGACGCAGTTGCTTGGCTATCCCAACGTGCGCAACTACGATGGTTCCTGGACTGAGTGGGGTAGCCTGATTGGCGCACCTATCGAGAAATAAGCGATTGCTGGAACGACACAAAAGGCAACTTCTCCGCTCATTCAGTGCTGAATGGACGTGCTTGAGCGATGCTGCTCAAGAGAGGTTGCCTTTTTCTATGTAGTTTATGCTCGATGCTAAGATTAGTTACGTTAAGGTTCCTGCCTGGTGAGGCTTGGTAGGCGGTCAAAGTCTCTATCGTAAGAATAAAGAACATGCGAACCACTTTGTTCCATAGAGGCAATAATGAGTGCGTCGCCAAAATCAAGCTTCGTTGAGGCGTAAATATCTAGTGCGCGTAGGACATCCTCACGATTGTGAAGGAGAAATTGGGGTAATGTTATGAGTGTGACGAGTATATCTCGAATATCGTTACGCGCAACGTGGTACAGGCGTGGAGAAGCAAGCACATAGATTGCGTCAGCTATCACTGTATCAGATGCTTGAACAGTTAGCAATCCTTGTTCGACTTTTTTGAATAAAGCGGATGCTGCTGCTTGCTTCTCCAAATCATCCCCTGTTAAAAGACGAATGATGATATCGGTATCTACAAATGGATAGGTCATATATTAGACTCGTCTTTGCTCGCAAAGCGGTCTTCATATGCAATCTGCTTCATCTCTTGCCATGAGAGGGGCTGTTGTAAATGCCCAGCTACACCTCTCAGGGACTCGATAGATGAAAAACGAGGAACGCGCAGGCGTACACTACCTTCGTCATCCAGAACGAAAGCAATTTTATCGTGTGTACTAATGCCCAGGTAAGAACGTATCTCCGCTGGAATTGTTACCTGCCCCTTACTGGTTACAGTAGAAATGATTTCTTTCATCCTGGTCTCTCCTCGTAGCTAACATCTGAAAGTAAGGAAAATATAACATTTTTCCTTACCTATGTCAATGGTTTGAGAACCTCTATTTATTCCCCAGATTCATAGGTAATCTCCACAAACTGATCCACCAAAAGCTTTTTATCTCATCGTCTAATCTATAGTTGTGAAAAAGGGATTGCTAAAATTGAGAACTATGAAACATACTTTTGGTAAATAAAGAATCTTTGATAAAAGGAAGCAATCATTAATTTGGCCTAGCATAAGCAGGGGAATTATTACTGTGTAACTAGAGCATAGATAGAGAGGTGTCACATGAGTGATCCCACTATTGATAAGCTGGGTAGCGCAATTCAAGATTTCTTGACGAGCCTCTACCCGCCACTAGCGGGGGCTACCAGTGTTTTTGCGGCGCAACCAGGCGGCTTGCCGGTCGATACCAGTGCATTCGCCAGTAATCTGTTATTGGCGGAGCAGGAAATCAACGATTTAGCGGATATAACAGCGCGAGTGCTGAGCGGTCAGTTCTGGCCGACGCTGATTAAAGCTAGTGGCCTCTAC
>JAJZEJ010000278.1 GCA_021828635.1 Chloroflexota bacterium | reverse complement strand
GATCTATGGACGCAAGGCGGCCCGCTCGATGCATACCTACCTGCGCAAAATCCCGCTCCATCGCGTGCATGAGATGCCCGATGACGAGTTCGAGACCGTTTCCACTCTTCCTGCCAATGGCGTTATCAACTTAAATCTGCAACCGACAGCGCGTGAAGAGATGCCATTAAGCATAGAGGAAAGTGCGCAACAGAAGGATGCAGAGTTCGCGTTAGGTTTCACAGAGGAGCAAGCACGACGCGAGGCCAGCCGATGTTTGCGTTGTGATCTGGCCTATCTTTGTCCCACTATTCACGTGATCGCACCTGAGACAGTTGGCAAGGTGCGTCAGGCAACATCAAACACGTTAAGCTATTGAAGAAGGAGATACATCTATGTCAGTACAAGCATTGACCAATGCTATCATTTCGGGCATCAATGCCGGAGGTGAACAGTTCCTTGAGGGAACTGTAGCGGCTGTCTTGCCAGTCATCTGGCTGGCACTGATCGGGTTACATTTGGGTCGTCCCTATATTCTCGATATGATTGATCGTTTCACGTTACGTCTGGGCGCGGACCTGCTCTGGCTGATCTACATTGCATTGCGTGACTTTTTGATGATTACCGGCGTCGTCATGAGCTTTATGTTCTTCTTTCCAGATGTGGTGACAACCGATGCGCTCCCACTGACCGGTGGGCTGGCGGCTGCGCTGCTATTCACGGTGTTGCTGGTGAAATTGATGGGCGACCCCGATCACAATCTGCGAGATTTCCGCATCGTCACCGTCCTGCTAGCCATTGGCGCGACCTTTTACTTTATCCCCTACCTGTTCGGTGTACAAGCTAATGGCATTGCGACGGGATCATTGCTGGCAATCAGCAACTTCCTGGTCACGAATACGAATCCAGGTTGGGCGGTTGCCCTCGCGTACATCTCGATTGTCTTATTAGCAATTATCGGCGCTTTTGCGGCCATCTATGCGATTAGAACCGGTGGACGCGCAGATGTGGCGGATACAAACGCGACAAATTCATAAGTGTTGTTTATCTGCAACAAAAGGAGCATGAATATGAAACCTGATGATATTGCCAATGCGATTACGCAAGCCCTCATTCAGGGTGGGTCACAGTGGCTGATTAGCACCATCGTGGCCTTTCTACCCGCACTCTGGACTATGACGCTGATGATGCATCTGGGACGCCCCTACGTTATTCGCACGTTACGCCGTTGCGGCCTGCGCCTGGGTGCTGATATCTGGTGGATGTCCTATCTACTGATCCGCGATGCGTTGATGTTGATTACCTTTGCCCTGAGTTGGGTCTTCTTCTTGCCCAATGTCGTCGCAATAGATGCGATGCCCCTGACTGGCCCTTTGGCGGCGTTGCTGCTGCTGCTCTCGCTGGCCGTGAAGCTCTCGCGTCGCGTCGATGACGATATTCAGGCGTACCGGCTCTCGACGATCTTTCTGGTGTTGGGGGCGACACTCTACTACGGGGCGCTCGTCTTCGCCGTCGAGGCCACCAGTCAGGGCTATCTAGCCGGCTTTGGCGCATTCTTTACCAGCAACAGCAATGTGCCAGTGGCACTTGGTATCATGTGGCTCTCGCTTGCTGGCGTTGCTGCTATTGCATGCTGGCTTTTTGTGCGCGTCTGGCTTGCCACAACCCGTTCTATGACACGCCGTTTAGCAACTGAGCAAGAAGGTATGAAACGTGAGCCGATGCCTGTGATACACTAAAACGAGTAGATGGTAACTAGCCAGGGCAACCTTTCGTGGTCGCCCTGGTTGGTCGTTACAGGAACTTGCCAAAGATCGAAATTTGAGGAATAGGATGTATTCAGTTGTTTTCAACCCGCCTCTAGAAGAGGCTCTTAACTTTATTGGCACCTTTGTTTTTGCGGTTTCTGGCGCTCTCCTTGCCGTCCGTAAGAACTACGATATCGTTGGCATGGCAGTGCTTGCTGAAATAACGGCAATCGGTGGTGGAGTCATTCGTGATCTTGTGATTGGAGCGGTTCCCCCAGTGGCATTCACCGATTCGAGCTACTTCTGGATACCACTAGTCGCTACCGCTGTGACCTTCTTCGCACATACGCAGATTAATCGACTTAATACCGCAGTCCTCGTGTTCGACGCCGCAGGACTTGCTGTGTTTTGCGTCTCAGGCACGGCGAAGGCTTTGAACTACAGTCTCGGACCTCTGTCGGCTGTTGCGCTCGGCGTACTCTCGGCTGTGGGTGGCGGCATCATGCGTGATGTACTCGCCCACGATGAGCCATCGGTGCTTCGGGCAGAGAGTGAGCTGTATGCTCTCCCCGCAATTCTCGGCTCAGCTATCGTTGTGGTCATACCTCACCTCCCCATAGACAGTTCTCTCGCCGCTGGCTTTACCGCAATTCTCGTATTCGTGTTGCGTCTACTCGCGTTGCGGTTCGGCTGGAAAGCTCCCCGACCCTGGCATACCGCCGACAAGCGTTAAGTATGCAGGTTCTTGTTTATTTACATAGAAAGTATAAGTACCATTTCTTTTTTGTCAAGTAATTATGCTGTGAGGCGTGTGGTTTCTTGTTTTGTGTACAAATCGGTACGTGATGTAAATAAATCTAAAAATGCAATAGCTACAAACCGTGGAGTGAACCTAGAAAAATAGGTCCATTCCACTTCTTGCTTCTCTCTTACTTGGCACTATGTCGGTTATTGCACGGTCAATGTGCCTACCATGTACCCTTTGGTTAACATTGGACCCATCCAGCCAGACGCGCCGGTGCCGCAGGGGT
>JAJZEJ010000483.1 GCA_021828635.1 Chloroflexota bacterium | reverse complement strand
ATCTACGGGCTGATCGGTCCTAACGGCGCGGGCAAAACCACGCTGATACGCATTCTAGCCGCCTTACTCATTCCAACGATGGGCGAGGTCTGGTTTGATAAAGAGCGGATTACGCACTCGCCCGCCGCAATCCAACGTAAGATTGGCTATATGCCGGACTTTTTCGGCGTCTACCCCGACCTGACGGCGACCGAATATCTGGAATTTTTTGCTGGTATCCATGATATTCCACGCAAGCAGCACCAGCAGTTAATTCATGACTTGCTTGAGTTAGTCGATCTCACCTCCAAGCGCGATACCCATGTTGAGTCGCTCTCACGTGGTATGAAGCAGAGACTCTGTCTGGCTCGTGCGCTCGTGCATGACCCACAGATACTTTTGCTTGATGAACCGGCCTCTGGTTTAGACCCACGCGCTCGTGTCGAGCTACGTGAATTGCTCAAAACCTTGCAAGGTATGGGCAAAACGATTATCATTAGCTCACACATCTTGCTTGAATTGGCGGAGATGTGTACTGATGTCGCCATTGTTCAAGGCGGGCGTCTGATGGCATCAGGGAGTGTAGAGGATGTGACACGTCATCTAAATGGTGGACGCCAATTAGAGATTCGCGTGCTAGAACGTAGTGAAGAGGCTGTCACTATCCTCAAAGCGATGAGCAGCGTCAGCAATGTCAACACCATTAATACAGCCAGTGAACAGGAAAACCAACTCATCCAGGCCGATTTCGTGGGTGACGATCAGGCATTGCACAGTATGCTTGTCTCACTTATCACACACGATATTCCGGTTATATCCTTTGCGCCGCGCAGTAGCGGTGGACGTCTTGAAGAGGTATTTATGACCATTACAGAAGGGAGCAGCCCCTCATGACCTTTTTCGCGCTTCTGACCAAAGAACTGCGTTTGCGATTACGACGCGAACGCACGATGTGGGTCATCATCATCTATATTCTACTCATGGGTTTTATGGGCTGGTTCTACATCAGTCGTTTCAGCACAGTCAATGGCTATGGTCCCTTTGGACTGGCTAACACCGGCATCTCGCTATACACGCTGCTCTCTCAGCTGCAACTTTTCCTGATTCTCTTTATTACACCAGCCTTTACCGCGACCACGATTAACAGCGAGAAAGAGCGTCAGACCTTTGACCTGCTGCTTTGCTCGCGGCTAACACCATTCTCACTCGTGACCGGAAAACTTCTGGCGGGCCTGGCGAATGCATTCATACTCATCGCCGCCGCGTTGCCGCTCTTTAGCATGGTCTTCTTTTTTGGCGGCATTTCACCCATCCAGGTGATCTGGGCATTGCTCGTCTATATCATGACAACCATTATGATTGGCTCTTGCGGACTATTCTTCTCAACCATCTTAAATCGGCCCGCCGTTTCGACCGCCGTTACCTACATGGTGGGATTAGTCTGGTTGGCATTGCCCATCGTTCTCTATCTGATTCTGCTGGCGGCCGGTAGCAATCCAGGTACCAGCCAGCCACCTACGCTCTTCATCTGGAATCCCGTTGTTGCACTGCTAAGCACCTACACTGTCGGCTCTGCATACTACTTTCCCGTAGGCACGGCGCACATCTCACCGTGGATTGGCTATATCGTGTTAAGCATGATAGCCAGCATTATCTTCATCGTACTGAGCATGGGTACGGTGCGTCCTAGAGCATCAGTATTGCAGCGCAGCATGCACACGCTACCACCCGACAAAGCAGCCGCCAGTGCATGAAACAGGAAACAGATCTGAGGATAAGCGTGGTATAGTATTGTAACTGAAACAAGGAAGCGGAGCGTGCTACGATAGGCAGAGGGTAGGGAACGGGGGCGGACGCGATACATCGGTGCGGACGCGATACATCGGTCCCTACAGTTAGAAAAAATATAGAAAGGCGCACTTATGGCAACACTTACGCCATCACGCATCACACCATTGATGCAGGGCAACCCGGATGCGGAAAGCCTGCAACAGGCGCTACGTCCCTGGCGTCGCCGCCTGGTTCTTCAGCAACTAGCGCGTTGGACCATGCGTGGCCTCGTGCCTGGTTTGGTGCTGGCAAGCCTGATCTTGCTACTCTCCCACCTGTTGCCATTCGCCAATGCGCGTTTCTGGGCATCAGGTATTGGTATTTTCTGCCTGCTAGTAGCTAGCATAAGCGCACTCTGGTTCCATCCTTCTCTGGCACGCACAGCTCGCATCGTGGATCGCCGTCTGGGGCTGCATGACCGTCTTGGTACGGCCTGGGAGTTGCGGGATGAACACTCGGCTCTAGCAGGTTTGCAGCGCCGCGACGCTCTCAAGCAACTTGGTGAGCATACGCCGACTAAAACATTGTCACTACGTCCCGGTCGCGCTCTTTTGCTGCTTTTTCTACTAGTCGCCGCTCTTTGCATCCTACTCATCGCGTTGCCCAACCCTATGGACGCCGTACTGAAACAGCAGGCAGCATTCAAAGCGCAGGTTGCCACGCAGATTCAACATATTGAACAGATACGTAAAGAACTGCAACAACAATCAACGCTGACTCCGCAACAGAAGGTGCAGGCCAATCAAATTCTACAGCAGTTGGAGCAGCAGCTAGCGCAGGCAAAGAACGCTAATCAGGCGCAGCAGGCACTAGCTAATGCACAGGCGAAACTTGATCAGCTGCGCAATCCACAAACGGCGCAAAAGACAGCCGCGCAGACAGCCGCCGGCAACGCGCTCCAGAGCAGTGGGAATGCTAACCTGAATGCTATCGGGCAAGCACTCGCCAAAGGCGATCCTAAGAGCCTGTCAAAAGCATTGCAAAACCTCTCCTCGCAGATAAGCAAGCTGACGCCACAACAACGCAGCCAGCTAGCGCAGCAACTTGAGAATGCCGCCAATCAGGCTAGCCAGGATTCGCAGCTCAGCTCCTCGCTCAGTCAACTGGCAAAGTCCCTTGCCGATGGCACTGCCAGTGATCTATCCGCCGCTACCAGTGCAGTACAATCGACCGCCCAGCAGAATGCAACGGCGCAGGCCCAGGATAACAGTATCACCCAGACAGAGCAGGGCGTTCAGCAATCAGCCAACAATCTTGCGGGCAACGCTAATAGCAATAACGGCCAGCAAGGACAGGGCAAAGGACAAAATCAAGGGCAAAGCCAGAGTCAGCAGGGTCAAGGTCAGAGTCAGCAGGGTCAAGGTCAGGGACAAAATCAAAATCAAGGCCAGGGTCAGCAAGGTCAGGGACAAGGGCAAGGCCAGAGTCAGCAAGGCCAGGGACAAAATCAAGGTCAAGGTGGTGCGGGAGGCCGCAATGGCGCGGGCAATCAGCAGGGAAGCGGTGAGCAAGTCTATGTACCAGGGCAAATCGGCAACGGAAACAGTACACAAAGTAATAGCGGCCAGAACGGCGTGGTCCAGCAGGGTAGCGATCAGCCCTATTCACAGCTCATCGCGCAATATAGCCAAATGGCCCACGACGCGATTGATAACAGCAATATTCCGCCTAACATGAAAGATTTAATTCAAAGCTACTTCAACTCACTAGAAGGACAGGGGCAATAAAATCATTATGGCGCAAAAAGATGAACTAACGCTCCCTAACGCTGAGCAGGATGTGGCAGCGGGGCCGAGCGAAGCAGATATTACAGAATTTATCACCATCGCGCAACAGCTTGAGCAAGAATTGCGTACTATTGTCGTCGGTCAGGAGCGCGTTATCCGCGAACTCTTGCTTGCGCTACTAGCCGGTGGACATATCTTGCTGGAAGGCGTACCAGGGCTGGGTAAAACGCTTTTAGTACGCACGCTGGCTGATGCGCTGGCGCTCAAATTCTCCCGCATCCAATTCACACCTGATCTGATGCCAGCCGATATCGTTGGTACCACGATTGTCAGCGAACAGTCCAGCGAGAACGGCACTGGTAGTCGGCGCGTCTTCAGCTTTCAGCCCGGCCCCATCTTCGCCAATATCGTTCTAGCTGACGAGATTAACCGCGCCACACCCAAGACACAATCGGCGCTACTGGAAGGTATGCAAGAGCGCACGGTCAGTGTCGGCGATAGCACACGCCCATTGCCTAAGCCATTTTTCGTGCTGGCGACGCAAAACCCGCTCGAAATGGAGGGTACATATGCTCTGCCGGAGGCGCAACTTGATCGTTTCTTGCTCAAAATTATGGTCAACTTTCCCAAAGCACAAGACCTATTGCGCATCATCGACACAACTATTGGTACACAAAACCTGCACGCCCAACAAATTGCCAGCGGCGAGCAATTGTCACATCTGATTGAGACAGCCAGAGCAGTTCCCGTCGCTACGCATATCAAAGAGTTCGCGGTACAACTCCTGCTAGCAACCCATCCTGACCAGGAAGATGCGCCGGAGCGTGTGCAGCACTATGTGCGCTATGGAGCCAGCCCTCGCGGCCTGCAAGCCCTGATAATGACGGCGCGTGTGCGTGCGTTGCTCGAAGGACGCTACAATGTCTCCATCGAGGACATTCAAAATGTCGCCTATCCTGCGCTACGGCACCGTATCATCCTCAATTTCGATGGTTTAGCCGATGGCGTGACGCCTGAAGAGTTGATCGAAACTATTCTTAAAGAGTTGGAAACGGCATAAGTATGTACTCAACCAGTCAACGCGGAGAAATCGCCGATGTCTGACGAAAACACCAAAACGCGCTTCCCTCTCGATGCCGCCATTCTGCAACGGCTCGACAGTCTGGCACTGCTCACCCGACGCCCAATGGCAACGGGCCGCCCAGGGCGTCGCCGTTCGCCCCAAGCTGGCTCATCAATGGAGTTCGCGGATTATCGACGTTATGCCCCTGGTGATGATTTTCGGCGCATCGATTGGCGAGCCTATGCACGTCTGGAACGACTC
This sequence comes from Chloroflexota bacterium, assembly GCA_021828635.1. The sequence goes on along the minus strand of JAJZEJ010000483.1, from coordinate 7,114 downwards.
TTCTTGCGCGTCTTCGAGGCCGAAGAGAACATTACCGTCTCAATCCTGATTGATAGCTCCGACTCAATGCACTACGGCACACCGGCCAAGATGCAATTGGCAATCATGGTCGCAGCCGCGCTTGCTTATATCGCGCTCAAGTGCGAAGATACCGTCATCGTTGGTGCATTGACCGACCGGCTCGCGGCCTGTCGGCGTACTGGTAGTGGTACAAACGCCATTTGGAGTGTGGGCGAATTTCTCAATCAATTGCCGCATGCTGGTAAAACTGATCTTAATAAAGCTCTGTATGATCTTGGACGTGTAACGAGCGCACCCGGTCTCACTATCGTCATTTCAGACTTTCTGGCTCCTGGCGGTTATCAGACCGGTATTCGCGCCCTACGCCAGTTGCGGCAAGAGGTGGCACTTCTACAAATTCTCGCGCCAGAAGAGCTTGAGCCAGAGCTACAAGGCGACTGGCGTTTGCGTGATAGTGAGGGGCATGGCACTCTCGACATCAGTATTTCATCTCAGGTACTTCAGGCATATCGCCAACGCCTGCATGCCTTCACGCAGGAACTGACCGCCTTCGCGCACACGAACGCCGCCAGCTATAGTCTGCTTTCCAGTAATACCGATATTCTTGATGTCGTTCAACGGCTCTTACGTCAAATTGAATTAGTAAAATAAATGTGTTCTATACTATACAGGTGATGTGATGGATTTATTGGTTCCAGCGGCCCTGGCCTTCGCACTCATCATACCGATTATACTGCTCTTCTATTTCATGCGCCCCAAACGGCAGGAGCGCATCATTGGAAGTACATTGCTCTGGCAACAAGCTCTGCAAGATTTGCAGGCCAGCCGTCCCTGGCAACGTCTACGCATCACCCCTCTGCTACTGCTGCAATTGCTAGCCGCGGCTGTGATCGTACTGATTCTGGCGCGTCCAGCCATCTTCACCAACAGTCTGGTGAGCGGCGACACGATTGTTATTTTGCAAGCTTCTGCCAGTATGCAGGCCACCGATGTCAAACCTAACCGATTTGCAGCAGCCAAAAGCCAGATCACCGATTTCATCAATAATCTCGGTCCCAATGACCATCTCTCACTCATTACAATGGCGCACACACCACAAGTCTTGATTGCCAATTCGCAGAATCAAGGAGAGCTACAGACAGCATTACAACAGGCACGTGTCACTAATCAGGATGCTGATCTGCAACAGGCACTCTCGCTGGCGGAATCATTGGCGGCAGGGCATAGCAACGCTCAAGCTATTGTCGTCGGTGACGGTCATGTCTTACAACCCGACCAATCATTAATTTTGCCTTTTCCTGTTCACTACCTCGCTATTGGCACTAACGCACCTAATGCTGCTATCCTTTCACTGGCCGAGCGCACACTTTCGGGTCAACCGGTGGCACTGGCTCAAATTGCTAATTTCAGTTCGCAGCAGCGTTCCATTCCCGTCGCACTCTATGCCGACAATAATCTCGTGGGCGTACAGACAGCCTCACTGCCCGCTAATGCCAGTGGTGCATTACAATGGGGGCCGCTTAATACCAATATACAGATGTTGCACGCGAAAATACTTACTCAGGACGCCATGAGTGTCGATCATGATGCCTGGGCCACAGTTGGTAGTTCTATGCATGGCCGCGTCCTGCTCGTCACCAAAGGCAATACATTCTTACTCGCAGCCTTGCGCTTGCAGCCAAACATGGACCTTTATCAGACCACGCCCACAAATTACTCAAGTGTGGGCCAATACGACCTGACTATCTTCGATGGCTATGTGCCACCCACACTACCTAAAGGTAGCCTGCTGTTCATCAATCCACCAGCAGGCTCGTATCTATTCGGTACTGTGGGGCCAGACCTTGCGGTCAGCAGCATCAATACCGGCACAGACAACAACAATCTACTTACGAATGTTGACCTGAGCAGCATTCATACGTTGCGAGCCAGCCATCAACTGAAACCGGCATCGTGGGAACAGACCGTTGTTACTGCGCCCGAAACACCTCTGCTTATCGCTGGTACGTATGCTAATCGGCGTATCGCGGTCATAGGCTTCGATCTGCACGACAGCGACTTGCCGCTTCAACCCAGTTTTCCCATCATGATCTACAACATGATGCAGTGGTTCATGCCCGCACCTGTGAACAACGGTGGACAGGTCGCCGCCGGTACGCCTGTGACCATCCAGACATGGCCTGGTGCCGACCAGGTGACGATTACCGCGCCAGATCACAAAAGCGTAACCGTTGCCCCACCCTTTCCTGTGCTACCATTTGACCAAACCGACGAGATCGGCGTCTATCAGGTTGCGCAGCGGGTCAATGGGCAGCTACGTTATGGAGCATTCACCGTCAATCTCTTCGATGCACTCCAGTCGCGGTTAACGCCAGCCAAAGCATTGCCGATTGTACAGAGTACCGCCGTCAGTGGCAGTAAGAACGCTATTCCACGGGCGCTACGCGAGGTCTGGCCCTGGGTTGCCGCCTTCCTACTGCTCGTTCTCTGCACAGAATGGTGGCTGTTCAGCAGAGGCTATAAGAAAGTCGAAGTATTACAAGGAAAAAAGCAACGTGGGCAGAGCAAATATGGGCAAGGTAAAGTAACTCAACTGCCTGGCCCACTGGCCGACATACAGGCTGAACTCATCGGCGAATATCAGACCACAATGCGTTCACTGACACGCACAAGAAAACGAGTGAGAAAAGCGTGGCGACAATGGCGTAGCCGGAGCGGCACACGGGGAGGGAATAGTTGATGTTGAGCTTCACGCAACCTTTACTACTTTTACTTTTGTTGCCAATTGGTGCGCTGATCTATCTGACCTGGCGCAACATGACGCTACCATTCTCACGAAGGCAACGCAATCTCATTCTGGCCTGCCGACTCGCGCTCTTTACCTTAGTGATTGCCGCCCTCGCCGGAGCAACGTGGATGCAGCCAGCTACGCGCCAGACAACTATTTTTGTCGGCGATATTTCGGCCAGCACACAGTCACAACGCGCTTTTATCGAACAATGGATCAGAACGGCGCTGAGCCATAAGCAGCCCGAAGATCAGGTTGGCATCGTCGCAGTGGGACGTAACGCGCTGGTTGAGCAGGCGGTCAGCACCAATATCGACTTCTCGCACTTCGAATCCACGCCTGATACAAACTTTACTGATCTAGCGGCGGGTCTCAGACTGGCGACTGCCATCATGCCCTCCAACACACAACGCCATATCGTTCTGCTCACTGACGGTCAACAGAACCTGGGCGATGCACTGCAAGAGGCGCAATTATTGCAGCAACAGGGCATTCGGCTCGATGTTGTGCCACTTCCCTCTTCATCTGGCCCGGAGGCACGCATCGATGGGGTCAGTGCGCCCACATCATTGCGTACTGATGAACGTTTTTATATGCATGTCAAACTCTACAGCAATGTCGCGCAAAACGCCATTCTGCGCATCTATCTCGATCAAGCAATTTTAATCCAGCAGTCCGTTCATCTAGCGGTTGGCACCGAGGAGATCAGTTATCAGCTACCGGCTCCGCCTGTCGGTTTTCATACGTTCCACATTACACTAGACGCACCTCATGATACTATCCTACAAAACAATGAAGCATCAGCATTCATTAATGTGCAGGGACCGCCGCAAGTGCTGGTGATTGAGGGAACACCCGGTAATGGGGCGAATATCGTTTCCGCTCTCAAAGCTACCGGCACGAATGTGGTGATAGGCACACCCAATGATGTACCAACGCAGCTAAGCGGGCTTGCCGCTTATGATTCGGTTGTGCTGGCTAATGTGCCTGCTGTCGAATTGGGAACAGCACGGATGCAGGTTTTGCAATCTTTCGTGCGTGATCTGGGACGCGGCCTGGTCGTGAGTGGCGGCGAGAACAGCTATGGAGTGGGAGGCTATGCCAACACGCCATTGGAACAGACATTACCGGTCAGCATGGCAATCCCACAGCACAAAAACTCGCCCTCTATCGCCGTCGTTCTGATTGTGGAGAGCCTGGAAAGTGATATGGCCGTCAATATCTCAAAAGAGGCCGCGAAAGGCGTTATTAACCTGCTGACCCCAAGCGACCAGGTGGGCGTTTCGGATGCGTATGGCTCACTGATCGTACCAATGCAGCATGTCACGAATAAGTCAGCCATCGACAATATCATCAATACAATGAATCCTAACGATCCACCCAGCTACATACCAGACTTGATCAATGCCGAACATGTTCTGCTAAAAACGAATGCCAAAATCAAACATGTGATTCTCCTGGGCGATGGCGATGCTTTTGATAATTATCAAGCACAAGTGACGAAGATGGCACATGAGAACATCACCGTCTCAACGGTTGCTACGAATGCGGAAAGTTATGCCGATCTGGCGACCATGCAAGACATCGCAGCCTGGGGCAAAGGACGCTTCTACCGCGCCGATGACCCGGCTACTATCCCCCAGGTGCTGCTACAAGAGACACAACAGGCCGCACGACGCGCTATTATCAACGAGCCATTCCAACCCGCCATCGTTAGTGCGCACCCCATCTTGAGTGGTCTCGGTCCACTACCACAACTCAATGGCTATGTTGCGACAACACCCAAGCCTGCTGCACAACTGGTACTGGTCAGTCACCTGGATGATCCTGTACTGGCAGTCTGGCAATACGGCCTGGGACGTGTCGTGGCATGGACCAGTGATGCGCAAGGAGAATGGACAAAACAATGGCTACAATGGAGCGATGCCGCACGCTGGTGGGCCAACCTCGTCACCTGGACACTACCTACACCCGATAGCGCCATGACAATCAATGGCAACGTGGTTGGTGGGACGGGCCAGCTCACAGTTGATCTACCACAAGGTACAGACAACAACGTTAGCAATCAGCAGATGCAGGCCCATATTATCCTGCCCGACCTCTCACAAGAACAGATATCGCTTCAGCCTGACGCGCCAGGAGAATGGCAGGGCAATTTTCCCGCGCTCCAGGTCGGCTCCTATCTGTTGCAGGTAACGTGGCACGGTAGCGCTGCCAGCCAGAATGCTCGCCAACTCAGCGCAACCACGGGCCTGGTGGTACCTTATTCGCCAGAATATAGCACACAAGGTACCAATACTCACTTTCTTAAACTGCTGGCTCAGGAGGGCGGTGGCACACTCCTTCCACAAAATAATCCTGCAACAGCTTTTACACAGAGTCTGGCCCCCGTCTCTGCGGCTATTCCAATTGCCTTCTTGCTGCTCACGCTGGCCGCTCTACTATTACCAGTTGATGTTGGCTTGCGCCGCCTGAGTGGACTTGAAGCTCTCCAGGCTGGCAGTCAATGGCTCGCGGAGTGTGTGATAAAAGGCTTTCCACGGGCAGTAACTGCTACTACAACAACAGCATCACAGCAAAGTGTGTTGGGGCCACAACTTGGAGCCATGCGTGCGAAACGCGAGGCTATTCACAAACGTACAACTTCTAACCAATCCTCTCCTGCCCAAGAGCTAAAAGTATCGTCGTCACGCCAATCGTTGAGGTCAACACCAAGCGTGACTGCACCTGAGCCACAGGCTAACGAGGGTAGCTCAATGGCTGGACGGTTGCTAGCCGAGAAACGCAAACGTGGGCAACAACGTCAAGAAGAATGAATAGTAGCCGTGATAGGACAACATGACACACAGTCACATAGTAAGGAGCGATTACCCGCAATCATTCTTCACATGAACCAATAAGGTTGAAAAATTTCAACCAATCGCTCTATGCGTTCGGTTCTAAATTCTGTTACAATTCTAGTAGGTCTACTGTTAAGACCTTTCTCTTGCGATAAGAGTAATATTGGCCTTGATAGCACCGCAAGGTGCTGTCCCGTCCCCATGTAGTGTTCTCAAGTGAGTGCGTACTGGGTCTGATTGTATACCATACGCAGGTAGGTACATCGTTGTGCCTGCTGTGCTACAACAGGAGAGGAACATGAACATAGTGCTTATTGGCGCACAAGGATCGGGCAAAGGAACGCAGGCTGAACTGCTTTCCAACGCGCTTAACGTGCGGCACATCTCCAGTGGCGATCTTTTCCGTAAAGCGTTCGCAGAACAGACTGAACTGGGTCTGCAAGCCAAAGCCTACATCGATAAAGGCGAACTTGTTCCCGACTCATTGACTGTTTCAATGGTCCTTGAAGCTATTCATGACCTGCATGGCGTTCAAGATGTAATGCTCGATGGTTTCCCACGCACCATCGCGCAGGCACAAGCTCTCGATCAAGGATTACACAGCATTGGTCAATATATCGACAACGCCGTTTATCTCAACGTTCCCCGTGAAGAGTTGTTGCAACGGCTCTCAGGTCGTCTGATCTGCCGCGCCCATCAGCACGTCTACAACATTCATACGCGCCCCTCACACCAAGCTGGTGTCTGCGATCTCGATGGTAGCGAACTCTACCAGCGTTCAGACGATACTGGAGAAGCAGTGGAACGTCGCCTGGATATCTTCTTCGGCGAGACAATCCACATCCTCAATCACTACAACAAGCAGCACAAACTGGTCGAGGTCAATGGCAACCAGAGTGTCGAACAGGTACACACGGCCATCATGCACGAACTCAGCCGCTACACTGTCCCTGTGACCTTCCTGCCATCATACATGGCCCGCAAGCGCATGAACGGAGACAACGATTCCACACATGCCGGTTACGGCGATTAATCCATGACGATGTGGTAATTTTTTGTTGTATAGTATGAGCAACAATTACGAAAGAAGCGAGGTTGCTACTACATGGCTCTTACCCCTGGATTAACCGGAGAGGCTACGACGACCGTGGTGCATGAGAACACGGCTGCCGCCGTTGGTGCGGGTGGCGTCGAAGTTTTCGGTACGCCTATGATGATCGCTCTCATGGAGATGGCTGCTTGGCGTGCCGTCGAAGAGAAGCTAGAACCCGGCCTGGTGACGGTGGGAACACACGTCAACGTCAAGCATCTGGGTGCTACGCCGCTCGGTCAGCAGGTACGCGCCACCGCCGAGCTGCTAGAGGCCGATGGTCGCCGTCTAGTTTTCAAAGTCGAGGCATACGATGAGCGCCAGAAGATCGGTGAGGGTACGCACGAACGCTTCATCGTGCAGTTGGAACGCTTC
>JAJZEJ010000512.1 GCA_021828635.1 Chloroflexota bacterium | reverse complement strand
GTCAAATACCATTTACACGTATAAGGATATGATTATGCTCTCTCACAAAACACTCCTGATTGGCGTAGGGGCCGATTTATCGCGCCCGCACCACGGATTCGTGCGATTCCTGTGGGTGCAACGACTCCAACCGACGTTTCTCCACGCGCTCGACACGAAGAACAGGTGCGGGCGCGATAAATCGGCCCCTACGCCATAATTCGGATGAGTTAGTTCATGTGCATCATCACGCCCCTACGGGATTTTGTCAAGGCGTGACAGCGCATTAGTGCGTACCGGCGGCGAAGAGCCAGGGAGCCTCTTTGCGCCTGCGCTCCTCATAGGCTTTGATATCATCATTGTGCGAGAGCGTCCAGCCGATGTTATCCAGACCCTTCAAGAGCGCCTCTTTCTTGAAGCTATCAATGGCAAAGTGGATGACGCGCCCACCCGTCGTAGTGATAGTTTGCGCTTGCAGATCAATGCTGAGCGTGTAGCCCTCGTGAGCCTCAGCTTCAACGAACAGCTCATTGACCGTCGGCTCATCAAGCGTGATGGGCAAGATGCTGTTGTTGAAACTATTATTATAGAAGATATCGGCGAAGCTCGGCGCGATCAGGCAACGGAAACCATAATCGTATAGCGCCCAGGGAGCATGCTCACGTGAGGAGCCACAACCGAAGTTGTCACCTGCCAGCAGAATACTTGCACCTTGATAACGTGGCTGATTCAGCACAAAATCAGGGTTGGGTGTGCCGTCATTATTGAAGCGCCAGTTGGCAAACAGCGCGTTGGCAAAACCTGTGCGCTTAATGGTCTTGAGGAAGCGTGCGGGTGTGATCTCGTCGGTATTGACATTCACACGATCCAACGGAGCGACCAGACCGGTCAATTTCACAAATGGTTCCATGTTCTCTTCTCTCCAGATATATCCCGTGGGATATTTCATCATGCCCTGATACCTCTCGTGGGCAAGCAGGATGTGATACATCACGCCCCACGGGGATTATTTACCAGGTGCGGATATCGACGAAATGTCCGGCGATAGCGGCAGCGGCGGCCATCGCGGGGCTAACCAGATGGGTACGTCCACCACGTCCCTGGCGACCCTCGAAGTTGCGGTTGCTGGTCGAGGCACAACGTTCGCCATCGCTCAAACGGTCGCCATTCATAGCAATACACATGCTGCATCCAGCTTCACGCCAGTCGAAACCAGCCTCGCGGAAGATGTCGGCCAGACCTTCTTCTTCAGCCATGCGGCGCACACCCATCGAACCAGGCACCACCAGTGCGCGTACACCCGGCGCGACATGCCGACCTTTGACATATTGGGCTGCCATGCGCAGGTCTTCCAGGCGCGAATTGGTGCAAGAACCGATAAAGACTGTATCTAACTTGATGTCAGTAATCTTCTGGCCCGCCTGCAAACCCATGTACTTGAGGGCGCGTTCGTAAGCCTGGCGCTTCAATGGATCCCTTTCCTGGGCCGGGTCGGCCACGGCACCGGTGACATCGGCGACCATGCCGGGGTTGATCCCCCACGTGACCTGCGGAGACAGCCCATCGACATGAATCTCATGCACAGCATCGAACTGCGCATCCGGGTCGCTAGCAAGCTGCTTCCATGCCTCAACGGCCAGATCGAACAGTTCGCCTTTGGGAGCGAAGGGGCGACCATTGATGTAGGCAAAGGTGGTTTCGTCGGGGGCAACCATACCGGCACGCGCACCCGCCTCAATCGCCATATTGCACAGCGTCATGCGACCCTCCATCGAGAGGTTGCGCACGGTTGAGCCGCTAAATTCGATCACATGGCCGGTGCCAACACCCGTGCCAAGCTGACCAATGACATACAGTGCAACATCTTTGGCTGTTACATTAGGCGGTAACTGGCCCTCAATGCGAATGTTCATCGTCTTGGGCTTCGTCTGCAACAGGCATTGCGTCGCCAGCACATGCTCAACCTCGCTGGTACCGATGCCAATAGCGAAGACACCCAACGCGCCGTGTGTGGACGTATGCGAATCGCCACACACCAGGGTCATCCCAGGCAAGGTCAAACCCAACTCCGGCCCAATAATATGCACAATGCCCTGACGGCTATCCTTCATATCGAAGAGCGTCAGGTTGAAATCTTGCGCGTTCTGCTCCATTGCGGTGATGCAGATTTCGCTATCCTTGTCCACAACATCTAGCATTTTGCGTCCTACGACGGTCGGAACATTATGGTCAAGTACAGCTACAGTCGCATCAGGACGGCGCACCGACAAATGAGCAGTACGCAGACCGGCAAATGCCTGTGGAGAGGTCGCCTCATGCACGAGATGGCGATCAATGTAGAGAACGGTAGACTCACCGGGAACGTCGCGCACAACATGCGCATCCCAGATTTTGTCAAACATAGTTTTAGACATAGCAATGGCTCCTGAGTAAAAGATATGGTACACTCTATACATGTTATATCACAGAGCGTGGGCCAATGGGGAATCGGCGCGTGGTAAGGGCGTGATACATCACGCCCCCTACGTATGTGATATATGCTTACACCGTTGTCGTCTGTGTCACGGTAGTAGCGATATAGCGCAGGTCCAACTCTTCCAGTTCGCGTTTCTTGCCGAGCAACAGTTTTGCCATATCAAAAGCGTGATTGAGTTGCTCCTTCTCAAGTTCATAACCCAACTCGCGCATCTGGGCGGCAAGCGCGGCGCGACCAGAGAGCTTGCCCACATGCATACGCCGATCAACCGAGGTCAGGCCAATTGATTCGGGCGTCATGATCTCGTAAGTGCG
>JAJZEJ010000130.1 GCA_021828635.1 Chloroflexota bacterium | reverse complement strand
CTGAGTCAGCACGCCTATCAATGCCGGATTAATGATAAAGTATTTGCGATCTTCACTGGTGTCTAGTAGTCCTCGCCGCTCGAAGCGTGGAAAGGGACTCTCTAAGATCATCCTTTTGATTTGACTTTCTTTTACCTGAAAGCTTGCAACTACGGCAATTTTCGATCCGTATTGCTTTTCTATTGGTAGCCCTGCCCTTTTTCTTGCTTCATAATATTTTGTGAAGTAATGGATAGTTTGCTCAATTGAGAAGATACCAGAATCATCCGCATACTCTAGCATAGCCAACAATAATAGCATCTGGTAGGCATATTCGAGATCGGTAGTTTCTGCAAAATTGGTAAGAGTATTGAGAGCTATAATTTGTGCCTCTGCTGGAATGATACTTGCAATCGTTGTCTTTGGTTTAAGTCCAATCATGTGAATATACCTCTTATAGTCAATCTCACTACTGAAAGACTTTTGTTCAGCTTTCAGCAATAACTTTTCTATATTCAGATCAAAGAGGTATGCTTGTTGTCGAAAAGTAGATATTTGTGTTTCTAGGGAGAGAAAAGGTTCACGGTGTCGTTGCCCAGTAATGAAAAGATTGTGTTCAATATTTGATGAAAGGCCATTTTTTGTCAGATTAGATGAGCCGACCATAGCCCACGTGCTACTTTCTAAGGAGCCAAAGTATATTTTGGGGTGGAAGATAGCGTTAGGCTGAGTTACATATACATAAACTTCGGTTCCACATTCATTCTGTAGCATCTGTAACGCACTAACTTTGTTGATGTTGCTTAAACCGATAATTACTCTTGTTCTGGGCGCATGAGATAACATGTTTTTAATCAACATTACACCACTTGCAGAAATGTATCCTGTGCAAATATCCAGATCATAGTTAGGAAAGTCTTGTTCTGTTTTGAGTAGCATAGCTAGTGATTTATCAATCGAGTTAATTGTGCCATCGAACATGTATTATATGCCTTTCACAAAAATTTAACATCAATTAAGTACGGATTATTTTAATACGAACAAAGGATATTTGAAAAAGCCTCACTGTTACCGTTTAATTCATTGTATCTTGCTGAATACACAACCATGCAATCAGCAGACCGATCTGACCCATTTCTCCTACTTGAGCTACATTCTCGGCTCGGCTTTGTATCTCTTATTTAGAGACGAAACGTGATGAATACGTAGGTTGAGATCACGAGGGTCTTATGGAGAGAAGAGAAGGAGATACGAAATGTTATCGACTCTAGAGTATCGCCCACATGCGCCGTATATGCATGAGATACATGATGTCACACAACTCTATGCTTTTGAGCAGGGCATGACGTTGGCCGAGTTGAAGATGCTGCAAATTCTGGTTGAGGCGATGGCTACGTATGATGCCGATGTTTATGCTCATGCCAGTCGCATGGTGCCGTGGGCGCATGCGGTAGCACAACGACTCCATCTCTCTCCTGAGCAGACATTGATGACTTGTCTAGGAACGCTCTTGCATGATATTGGCAAGAATGGTATTCCTATCACTATTCTGCACAAAGCTGGTCCGCTCGATAAGTATGAGTGGAACATGATGCGCCAACATACTGATATCGGCTACACCATGCTCAGCGATTGTGGTGGCATCTTTGCTGAAGTCGCGCCGATTGTACGTGCGCACCATGAGCGATGGGACGGTAGTGGCTATCCACTCGGTTTAGCGCGTGAGGATATTCCATTGCCAGCGCGTATCGTCAGCGTGCTGGACTCATACGATGCCATCACCTCTCAGCGCCCCTACGCTCCGGCGCGTACTTCACGCGAGGCGTTCCAGGAACTTCTGCGTTGTGCGGGCAGCTACTATCAACCATGTGTTGTAGCTGCTGCGCTACCGGTATTGGCCGTGGCCGCTACACAACAACAGCAATCTGCACAGGGCGAGTATCTCGCCCCGGCTATCGTTGTTGCTACAGCCATCAGGCAAAATCGTGTAGGAGATGCACCTGGATTGGCTGCTTTAGTGTCCTGAGCGCCTTGACCTCGATCTGACGAATACGTTCACGAGTCAGCTTGAAATGGTTACTAACCTCTTCTAAAGTATGGCAATAGCCATCGTGCAGCCCGTAGCGCAATTCGATGATCTGGCGTTCGCGTTGGCTGAGAGTAGTCAGTGCGTTGGCAATCTGGTCACGTAGCACTTGATGGGTTGCGGCATCGGCGGGCGTGGTGATGTGTGTATCTTCCAATGTATCGCCTAGATGATATTGCTCGTCCTCAATCAGAGGCGCATCAAGCGAGATAGGCAACTCGGCCATGCTCTGTAGTTCAACAATGCGTTCGCGCGTCATCTTGAGCGCCTGCGCAATCTCCTGGGGAGCCGGGTCGTGTCCCATCTCCTGATAGAGTTGACGAGTGACACGCTTCATCTTATAGATCATCTCCATCACATGCACGGGGATATGTAATGCGTGGGTATGCTCCGCGATAGCGCGGCTCATAGCTTGGCGAATCCACCATGTGGCATAGGTGCTGAAACGGAAGCCGCGCTGAGGATCGAATTTCTGGGCGGCGCGAATCAAGCCCAGATTGCCCTCTTGAATGAGATCAAGCAATGAGATGCCATGATTGTTGTAGCGTTTGGCGATGCTAACTACCAAGCGTAGATTGGCCTCAACCAGGCGTTGAAGAGCCTCGGCCTCGCCTGCCGCAACTCTGCGTGTGACCTGTAGTTCCTGCTCGGCACTGAGCAGTGGGTAACGTCCAATTTCGCTGAGATACTGGCGAATCGCGTTATCTACCTCG
>JAJZEJ010000317.1 GCA_021828635.1 Chloroflexota bacterium | reverse complement strand
ACATCGAGGTAACATTTCTGCTACCATGAACGCAGAAAAACCATTGTTGTCTCCACCAGGGGTATGAAGGAGGTATCTAGACATGGTATAATGAAACCTGGACGAAGACAAACGGGGGTATTACCAGGCAAGATCGGAAAGCAATGACTGATGGCAATCGAACATAGGTCGCATAATGAACTGACGAGTTTTGAGGAATATCTCGCTCTTGTTGAGCAGGATTCCGAACATGCCTATGAATATCTGGATGGCCGCGTCTACATGATGACGGGTGGTAGCCCTGATCATTCGATCATCAGTTCTAACCTGAATGCCTTGCTGCAAACCTTCCTGCGCGGTCGCCGTTGCATTGTCTACAATTCAGATGTCTATGTACAACTCTCTGAGCATTACCGTGTCTGTCCCGACGTGACAGTGAGTTGCGATGTGCGAGATCGAGGGGCTTTGGAAGTCATTCGCTATCCCTCTCTGGTAGCTGAAGTTCTCTCGCCCACTACCGAAGCGCGTGATCGCGGTCAGAAGTCCTTGCACTACCGCGCTTGCCCCAGCATTCAAGAGTACTTGTTGATTAGTTCTGAGTTTCCCCTTGTCGAAATCTTCCGCCGCGAGAAACAGGGCTTCTGGTCGCTCTATACTCTGGGATTAAGCGATACCATCGAACTGAATAGTCTTGGCCTTCGCTTTTTGGTCACAGATGTCTACCAGAATACCTCTTTTCTGGAAGAATCGAACGGATGAAAAAATGTGGAGCTATGATTTTTCTGTCTACGCACCTTCCCGCTTGGTATATGTATATGGGTTATCAATCAACTCGACGGCTGCCTTCTCAGGGTTCATGGCCTCGCTCCAGGCTTGCTCGCCCATCTGTGTGCGTGCATACTCAACGGTCTTCATCACGGCTCCTTTCGCTCTAGCAAGATCAATACCGAGGAGGCGGTGATCGTGCTTAACGACCTTGCCATCGACCATTACCGTATGCACATCTCCGCGTCCCACTTGAAATACCACGTGTCCATAGGGATTGAGTAGTGGGAACATGACTGGCGACTGCTCATTTTTGATCAGTACAAGGTCAGCTCGCTTGCCCGGAGTGATGCTGCCGATGAGGCTATCCATTCCCAACGCTTTAGCACCTCCCAGCGTTGCCCAGTTTACGACCTGCTCAGCCCGCAGATGAGAGAGCATGACGGTGTTGTTGTGCTTGTGTGCTTCCATATGTTCACGCGCACGATCCGCGCTGAGCGTTGCACGCATGGCGGAGAACAGGTCGCCACTCCACCAGACGCTGGTGTCCATCGACAAAGAAACCGGAATGTTGTGACGGCGCAGAAGCCATGTGGGTGGGTAGCCCTGACCGGCACTCTGCTCACTTTCGGTAGAGACCGATGTATAGCCACCTGTTGCCGCGATGCGATGATACGAGTCCTCGGACAGCGTTGACGCATGCACGTAGATCGTGGAAGGGGTCATGAAGCCGTGATCGTACATCAAACGAATGCCAGTATCGTTAGTGGCCCCCCACACGCCAGCATGGGTTGTCACGGGCAGGTTGAACTCACGCGCCACCTCGAAGGCGGTCTTTTCGGGAAAGGCTGGATCGCCAGTCACATCGAAGGCGATCTGCATGCGCAACGTGTCGCCATGTCCATCGATGCGCCGCCGGATGAAATCGGCGAACTCAGGAGCCTTTGTCCATTGCCAGGGAGCGCCAAGCAGGTTGCCATACGCGAGGATAAAGCGTCCAGGCACAGTTTCAAGCGCATCCGCTGCCGCGTCCGCGTAGTCCACCGTCTGCAAGCCGTGAGACCAATCGACCGTGGTGGTGACACCAGCATCAATGGCCTCGATGGCGGCAAGCAAGTTCCCGGCATAGATATCGTCAGGACGGAATATCTTGCCCCAGTTCAGGTAGTAAAACTGAAAATAGTTCGTGAGCGTCCAGTCGGCCCCAAAGCCACGTAGTGCTGTCTGCCACATGTGACGGTGCGTGTCAATCATGCCTGGCATGAGAATACCATCAGTTGCATCAATCTCCGCTGTGCCATCAGGGACGGCGAGATGGTGGCCGACCGCCTCGATGCGATTGGCGACAACGAGAACATCGCCACTCTCAATCATACCAAGTGAGGGATCAATCGTTAGCACCGTGGCATTGCGAAAAACCACCGGGCGACCTTCTGGAAAAGATTTCGTGTTATCTACTGAAATCTCGCTCATTCTGCTCACCTCATTGTGTTCTTTGGCTACAGGACGCGTTCTAGCAGCCATCCTGGAGTACGAATATACAAAAGGCTAACGCCGATTATCAAGGTTGTCCGTCATACGGACATTTGTCCACTAAGGCAAGAGTACACTATTGATAAGCTTCGTGTCAAGGCTAGAGACGCGGGCTTATCTGGACATCGAGGTAGCATTTCTGCTACCATGAACGCAGAAAAACATTGTCATGTTTACTATGGGCCATAAGGGAATTGATGCGTAACGAAACAGGATCCGACTTCATCGAGGCGCTGGCTCGCGGCCTGGATGTCATTCGGGCATTTGGACCCAACCGACCAACGATGAGCCTGAGCGAAGTGGCTGCTGCCACTGGCCTTGCACGCCCGACGGCCCGTAGGATGCTGCTCACGCTTGAAGAGTTGGGCTATGTCCGTGCAGCACAGGGAGGATTCGCGCTCACACCGCACGTGCTTGAGCTTGGTATGGCCTATATTGGCTCAACCCACATTTGGGACATCGCACGTCCGCACATGGAGCAGCTCGTGAGACACACCGGCGAATCAT
>JAJZEJ010000425.1 GCA_021828635.1 Chloroflexota bacterium | reverse complement strand
TTTTGCCAGAACCAGAAAGACCGGTAATGACCACCAGCTCATCACGCGGAATGGTCACGTCAATATTTTTCAGGTTATGCTCACGCGCACCACGAATGACTATTTTATCTTGCGGCATACTCTCACTCCGCGCTCCCGACCGCGCAACGGCAGACGCATGGTACGTCATAGGGCGCGGAATATAAGGAACGTCCAACCTATCATCGATATTATTCGTACAAACAAACAGACAGAAATAGCTAGCGGGTACTAGCAAATATACCTAACCGGTGTAACCTATGGCCTACAGCCTATGGTATGGCCCGACAACGTTTGCGTTCACAAACAAACGTTCCATACAACACTACAACACTCTATTCATTGAGTCAAGAGGTACTAGGAGGAAAATATGGGTAAGGGCATAATTTATCACGCCCTCGAACCTTATCGAATGGCGACCAGGGCGTGATAAATCACGCCCCTACATAAAGAAAACAACGCGGAGGGTAGTTATTATTTCCTATGGAGGTAGTCGGCGGCCCATCCGATGCTCTATTATTAACGATGATGCTCATCTACAATGATACAATATGATATAGGTAGGGACCGGTTCACCGCGTCCGCCTGGCCCTAAGATTATCGCAACCGCGTGGAATAGAGAAATTGCATGAATGTAGAGTTTGATTTTGAGAAACGCTACCGGCTGGTGCGTGAGATCATCGAAACGCTGATTCTGACCCTGCTGATGTTCCTCATCATCCGCATGGCCGTCCAGAACTTTGTGATCGATGGTCATAGCATGGAACCATCATTTCATAATAATGAGCTGGTACTTGTCGATAAATGGACTTATCTTGTTCATGCTCCACAACGCGGCGATGTGATTGTCTTTGATGCGCCGCCGCAACCCGGCACCGATTTCATTAAACGCATTATTGGCCTGCCAGGCGATGTCATCACGGTCAATAACGGCGTACCCACAGTTAACGGTGTCACGCTCAAAGAATTTTTTGTCGCGCCCGCTAACCTGCATGCCAGCCCCACTGACTGCCCTGTAAGTCAGATTGTGGTGCCACCAGGGGAATATTTTGTGATGGGTGATAACCGTGTTGGCAGCTTCGACTCGCGTTCATGGGGTTTTCTGCCTGCCAGCAAGATCATCGGGCGCGTGGCATTAATCTACTGGCCTCTCGGTCAGGGCAATGACGGCTTCATACCCAATGCAGCCCCTGTCTTTGCCAGCATTCCACCGCCTTCACACCTTGCCAGCACCACCGCCTCACTCTCATCGCGTTCGGAGCAGGCATATTTGAGTTGCGCTAACGTCCAATTACACAGCGGGAGCTAGATTGTCCGGGCCAAGCATTCTCGCCATCTTACCCGTTCTCGTGGTATGCTGTTGACAACAGAAGAAACACAATCACGCAGGTTGAAACGCGCTGGCTTGATAGTCTCCGCGCAACGGCATCTCATGAGGGAAAACAGTGCTGAAAAATCCTGAGTCCGCGAAGTGGTATCGCCTCGTGCGCGAGGTGGCTGAAACGGTAATTCTTACCTCACTGCTGTTCCTGCTCGTCCACATGGCTGTCCAGAACTTCGATATCAACGGCCATAGCATGGAACCAACCCTACACAATAATGAACTGATTCTCGTCAACAAATGGGCCTACCTCTTTCAGCCACCTGAGCGCGGCAATGTCATCGTCTTCGTCGCACCCCCACAACCATCCGAAGATTACATCAAACGTATCATTGGCTTGCCAGGGGATATCATCTCCATTCAAGGCACAAAGGTGACAGTCGATGGCAAGACGCTCAACGAATCCTACATTAACCCACTCAATCAAGGTAATCCCTATCCCTCATTTACCGACATGCGCATTCCAGCCAACGCCTATTTCGTGCTAGGCGACAACCGCGCTGGCAGTTCTGACTCACGGGATTGGGGCTGTGTGCCGCGTCAGAATATCATCGGTCAGGCCATCCTGGTCTACTGGCCGTTTAACGAAAATAACGCTGGCTTTCTCGCTAACGAATCACAAGTTTTCGCGCAAGTCCAGCATGGCTCACTGACCACTACGAAGATCGTGGCACATAGCACCTGCCCGATTATCAGCCAGTTACAATTAAAACCGGCGCTGTTCCCACACAGAACGCCGCCCTCATTACCCGCAACAAGCATGGATAGTCTCTTGCTGGCCCTCGTGCCGGGCCTCTCCATTTTTAGACACCGTCTACGCCGTCTGATGGGTAGGTAAAAGCGAGTACCCTGCTAGACCAGCACCAGGTCCATCTCGTGATTGAGTAACGTAACGCTACTCACGGTATGATGAATACGCGCCAAAGCGGCGGCAATATGCTGATTGAAGAGTGAGGCAATATCGTTAGCAGAGAGGATGAGGGAGATAACACCTTTGACAGCTACCTGAGACAACAACAGGTGTCCCTGTGATGCTACCGGGACACCTGTAATGCTGGATGACAGACCCTCCGTCTGGAAGACGATCTGCAAACCACTGGTACTGATCTGCACCTGGGGATGCTGAATGGGGATGTTTGATGGCAAACTTAACGCGAGCAGGTTATCGAGCATCGCATCGGTGACACGCACCGTGCCACCGGGCAACGGCAGAGAGGTCGGCAATTGATTGACCTCCGCCGTCATGGCTTGATCGATCTGTGCAACAACCTGATTATGCAGATATGGACGAGCGACATACACCCAGCCTACCGCACCCAATATCACCACCAGAACAAGCGTAATCAGAAATCCTGGCAGGCAACCACGACGGTTGCGCCCACGCTTC
>JAJZEJ010000505.1 GCA_021828635.1 Chloroflexota bacterium | reverse complement strand
GATATCCTGTATTGCGTGTTCGCTGGTATCCATGTTATCAACGAAAACAGCGGCACGTTGCTCAGCATTTGAAGGCGTGGGCCGATCATCCAGAAACGAGAATGGATCGTCGTTATCTGGGGTGAGAGAGAGATCAATGAATTCCTGCGACTGCGAAATGGGTTCCACCAGTGGCTTGGACTTGGAGCGTCGAGAATTTGGCGGCTCCTGCACAGCCGCCTCTGCTGCCTCGCGAGCAGCCTGGCGCAGATTCTCGGTCAGATTATAATCCTCCACCAGCATATCCGGCTCTTCTTCCAACTCTTGTTGTGAGAGCGGGCGGATACGCGCTTCTTCCTCAACACGGAAATCGTAAGGCTGCTTATAGGCAGTATCGTCATCGCGCATGGATGAGCGATAGGAGGCGGACTCGCGTAATTTATCCGTCATAATTTCATCTTTGTGTGCTTTATAGTCATTGAAGAGAGGCTGCGAAGGGCGCTTTTCTGGTGTAGGGGATGAGCGATACGCCGCATTGGTAGTAGGAGGCTGCTCCTCGTGCATCTCGTCCTGGCGATTAGTCGCGGGATTGCGGTGTAAAATACGCTGTGGCGGCGCAACAGCCTTGCTTTTATTCGTTGGACGGCGTGCTGGATGCGTATTTACGGCATTAGCACCGGCGTGACTGGCGGCTGACGACTCAGATGAATCGACGACACGAAATTTAGCTGCTCTGGCCATCGCACGTGTCTGTGGGTCGGAGCTGATAATGAGGACATCTTTGCCCTGATTGCGAGCATGAGCATGCAGATTTCGCCAGTCGGTGGGGTTACGGAGTAGCGTGTGACGATCAAAAATAAGTGTGACATTGCGTACCAATGTCGGCACCTGTTCCAGGTGTCTACGCACATCGGTCAGCGTATCTTCCGGGCCAATATAAATATCACGACCATCCTTCATAAGCCCAATACCCCCTATAACGCACTCGCACGATAAACAATCCATCGTAGGGTCATAATTCATCACACCCTCGCCCGGCATCACGCCCCTACCAATCTTGACGAAGAAGCCAGGGTGTGATGAATCACACCCCTACCTAAATGTGCATTGCATTGATTACACGATCTAATGCCCGTTCCAGCACAGTGTTTTCGTTTTGTAATTCTACGGCCTGGTATGCCAGCGCCATTGGGGTGATGTCCTGAACATCGACCAATAGATTCTCCGAATCGAGAATCGATGAGACCATGCCGGGTAGCACAGTGCGAATCATGGGTTTGCGCGAGAAAGGCAGGCGCTCCGTCCAGGGAAAATTCTCCAGCGTCTCTTGCAAATCGATCAGCGCGGAACCACCACCGACGGTGTAAATGACCGGTGGTAATAATTCCCCTTTTGACAGTTCCTCAATCAGCAACTCTACACTGTCCATCCAGGTCTGGCATTCGGGTGCCAGAATAGCCTGTATCTCATCGCGCTCACTGTTCTTCATCTCACCTTTACTATAGCTGATTTTGAGCCATTCTGCCTCTTTGAGCGAGAGACCCTTGTTCGTGGCGATACGGCGTGTAAATGTGCGCCCTCCCAATGCGAACATGCGCGTCTCTTCGATGCCACCCTGGCGTACCAGCGCAATATCAGTGGTACCACCACCGACATCAATGAAAATCGCGCCACTGTCCGCGCTGGCATTGCTACTCAAGCAGCGTGCCAGCGCATATGGCTCGGCCACAATCGCCATTAGCGTGAGGTCCAGACCTTGCGCAACTGTCTCCAATGCGCCCAATTGTGTCAACGGCGCGAAAGCACTAAAGAGCGTCAGCGAGAAGTAACGCCCTCTAAAGCCGATGGGATTCGAGACAAGTTGACCATCGATGCGTACCGAGATGACAGAGGCATTGGTGAGACGCACATCGATACTAGGGTAGCCAGTCTCTGTGGCGATGCGCTCACGTGCGCTCTTCAACAATTTTTGCTGAGCCGAGGTGATGAGTGACTCCAATTCCTCCGGCGCAATCGTCTTTGATGGATTGGGACGTTGCCGACTGACCGTAGTAGAGGAACCTTTGACTAGCTCACCGGCGATACCGATAATCGCGGCAGGCGCGACAACACCCCCTGCGGCCTGCTCGGCCTGAATTAAGGCTTCATTACAGTTATTAATTACACCATGAATATCAGTGACGAAACCGTCGGACATGTGGCTATAGCTCTGCGCATGGCGTCCCGCTCCCAACACTTCGGCATAGTCCCCGTGAACCTCAATGATGATGGCTTTAGCGTAGGCAGTGCCAATGTCCAGGGCAGTAAAAAACTGACGCTGGCCGTTCCCTCCCGTTTCATCGGTGGGACCATCGTCGTATTCGCCATCCTGATCGTAATACTCGTCATTCTCTCTCTGTCTTCTTGTTAAGAAGTCACGTAAATTGTGAAAGAGACTACTCATTGTTTTTTTTCCAACCCTATTGATCCACTCACTGCCTGCAATACCATTCACTCTCTGGGGGCGTGATGAAGCACGCCCCTACCAGGTTATTTCAAGTTTTCGCGTACAAAACGTGGTACGAGATCAAGCGCGGCACCCAATTCGGCGCGGTTCTTTCCGCCGCCCTGGGCCGACTCCGGGCGACCACCACCTTTGCCACCCAGGCGCTCACCGACCAGAGATGCCAGTTTACCAGCATGCAGACCACGCTTCGTCAACGCGGCATCAACACTTACTTGAATACCGATACGCTCATCGAAAGATGAGGCTAACACGACCACAGCGGGCTGTGGCATTTTGCTACGCACCATGTCGCCCATCTCGCGT
>JAJZEJ010000708.1:1551-2789 GCA_021828635.1 Chloroflexota bacterium | reverse complement strand
TTTGATGTTGCAAAAGCAAATGATTCTGCACATAAATGGATTCGTTGCCATACTCCTCCTTTCCGAGAGAGATGAAATATTTTGCCAACGTTTCAGCAACGTTGCTACTATTCCTATCGTAACACACCAGGCGCGTGACGTATAGAGCTGATTTTGCCAACTCACCTACAATGACTATCCCCACTAGAACACAGTAGATGGTAGCGCTGCGCGGAGTTGTGCTGGAAGATGAGAGGGAACAGAGGTTTAATCGGCATCTTTGAGAAGCACATCAGTCCTAAGAACGAGCCTAAACATCACTATCTCTCATGTCACTAACCCGCTCATGAGGCCGATATATCTGCTCTACTGTTGTGAGTTTACACATTGATAACACAAAATAGTTAATATGGAAGTCTCATAAAGTATCATGAGGTATTCATGAGAAGTACACTTCACAAAGAGCAGGTGAGCAAGTTCTAACCAACTCACCTGCTCCAAGAATTGCCAGAGGATCATTCAAACTAATGCTCGTGAGGAAGGTAATAGCCTTCGCAATCTTCGTGATCGCACCAGACATAGCCTTCCCGTTCGAGCAAGATATCATGCAATGTGGCTTGATGGTCTCCTTCATCCATCAATTCCTGAAATTGGTTGTCATAGATGCGATGATCACGCTTGCAGAGACAAAGCAAATCAGGGTTAGGATTGCGAGTGTCGCGTGGATACTTATGAGCGGCGTCCACCGTCCCTTGATACTCCCTGCCTGTATGTGAGATGAGCGGATCACCCTGGCGATAGCCGCACATCTCGCACGTATAATCTTTGCTAGCCCGAAAATCACGGGACATCTCTTCCCAATTTTCTGGGTACTGCGAGCGGTCCCAGCGCCTCCTCTGCTTCCTCGCCATAGCATTCTCCGCTATGCGTTGGAAGCAGGTTCCTGACCGCTAGATGCACTACTAGACTCTTGTTCCTCTTGTTCGTCGCCGATAGCTAATGCCTGGTTGAACAGGTCAAAAAATTTGGCACGCACATCCTCAGCGCTCATGTTCTCCAGGTCCGCGATAAATGCTTGTGTTGGATCCATAGCTTACTTTCCTTTTCAAGTAATGAAGATCAACGTTTCGTCAACGTTGACGAAATGTAGCAGTATACAAAAGAAACTGGCCTCTGGCCGGAGGAGGCCAGCCATACGCACTACTCGCCTTTTACTCCAGGAGTTTTACCCTGAAACCGCTTATAGACCTCCAACTGTT
>JAJZEJ010000708.1:0-1541 GCA_021828635.1 Chloroflexota bacterium | reverse complement strand
CGTCCAGGGCTGGCATCTGGGCCTGCAGCTCATCTCCAATCTCATACCACAGGAAACGGACATCTGGCGAGCCTTGATAAAAGGGATCATTCGAGGGGGCAAGGGCGATGAGGTCTGTCACCTTGCGGCCAGTTTCTTTTGCAATTCTCTTGATCGTCTCGTAGTTGAACTCCATTGCTTAAAGCTCTCTTACTTTGCTTTTGGGAGTACTGCCTGCTATACTCGGAGGTGTAGCGGGCCTCCCGCTCAACCACCCGGTAGCGCCGCGCAGCGTAGGAAACTTAGTGGCGCTACAGGATTCACTCAATTCACATGCTCCAAGTTCCGCATCACAAGATCAGAGTACACAGTACCTATATATCAAAGAAACGTTGATGCAAGGAAACGTTGATGCAACATTTACGCTACCTTGCTCTAGTTAAGAATAATATACTTCTCTCAATCTGTCAATGCTTTTTTGACAGTTATTGACATTTGAGTTTTTTTGGGGTAGACTCTTACCTATGATCGAAACTTATCAAGGAGATGGATATGGCAGAAGAGAATATGAATGAGCCGCAAGTATATATCAGCATTGATGAAGCGTCCGCTGAATTGCAGATGAGCCGCACAAACCTGTATTACTATCTTGGGCAAATGGAAATTGAATCGAAGAAATTTTCACTGGACCGCAAATCGTATATCCGCCGCACAGACGTGGAGCGCATTAAAGTGGCGCGTGGAGCGGCCTCAACGGGGATGCGTATCGCAACCGATGATGTGTTAGTCTTTCTGGCAGGCTTAGGGCTGGCGATCACGCCACATTCGGATCCGAGCTACGGTTGGGGGTTTGCATGGTTCGGTGGCGCTTGGGAAGGTCCGTATCCTTCTCCCGTTGATGCCATTCGCACTGCGTTTGAGCAGGCAGACCGGAAAGCCCAGAGCCTCCGCGACATGCCATTTCCGACACATGCAGGCGAGTTGTTCTGGTGGGATGGCGAATCATGGTTTGGGGCAAGGCACAAGGATGGCAAGCTGGAGATCCAGACGTTCGACGAGTGCCAGAATGACGGCTACGAGTCGGTCCAATCAGTCATCGAGCAACGCGATGCCTGGTTACAACCAGCAACTCCTACTGGCAATGAACAGCAAGACGAGGAACGCGAACGGGCGCGTCTGGCCGCACTCTGGCTCTGCGCTGGCCTAAGAGAGTTGCAGTATAAAGTCGACCCGATTGACTGGCAACATGATGGCCTGCTAGCTCAAATTACCGTGAACGATTCTCCTATCGGCGATTTACTTACAGTCTATAACCACTTCAGAGAGGAAGACAGCTTTCTGAAGTGGCTCCGTGAGAAGCTGTCGAATGTGATTAACTATGTAGGCCCGAATCGACAGCAGCAAGAAGGAGCGTAACGCATGGTAACACGCAACTTTGAAGAAGAACGCGAACAGGCCAAGCAGGAGGCGGAGCGCCTTAGCAAACCGCTGCGAGAGCATGGCTATGAAGTCGGCTACATCGATTGGCAGAGGACCGGGCGACTTGCTTATGTGAGAGTCAA
>JAJZEJ010000167.1 GCA_021828635.1 Chloroflexota bacterium | reverse complement strand
TGTGATGCGTCACGCCCTCAGCGATTTTGCACAGAGGGAGAGCGTGATGCAAGACATGATCTATGACTTTGAGCCGATGGACAACGTCCCCGGTGAACTGATAACGCTAGACGGCGAGGTAGTAGAGGAAGAAATCTCGTTTCCTGGTATGAGCCTTGAGGATTTTATGGCCCGGACAAAGGTGTATGAGCAGATGCCTGTACCATTCTCCCGCTCTCTACGGCATAGCACCTACACTGCGATGGTGTTTATGCTCATTGTTGGCGTAGGCTTGATCGTCTTACCGCATCTCTTTCAATTGAGTGCCGTTCTCAATCTACCATTTTTGAACATGCTTAATGCATGGCTCTTCAACTATATTGACTGGTTATATGCTCACATCTGGCTCTACGTACTCGATGGCGTGCTATTACTAACCTTCCCTGTTTTACTGCTTATGACTCATGGTCTGAACAATGGGCCAATCTGGCTGCATTGGTGCGCCTTTGGCTATGTTGTACTTGGTGTGCTATGCTTCATCGGCATACTCATTCCTCTGCTGCTGTTGCTCATCAAAGTACTCGTATGGGTGATTGCCATCTTAATAGTGCTGCTGATAATGTTTGCTCTTCTCTGGGCGGTGTTTAGAACACCACGCTAGAACGCGCTAGCAGATATATTCATTGTGAGCCAATTGGCCTGTTGCTTTGTCTACCAATAACGCCGATTGGCTCTTGTCTCTCTCGCTTTGGATTGGTTACACTTGGTGGTGTAGGAGCCAATCAGGAGGGAGACCATGACAAATAATGCAGCCAATCATGAGCCGTTACCTATATTCACGGCCTCAGTTTGTGCGCTGATCGTGCTGGAACGCGGCAATGGTACGCCACTCTATCGCCAGATCGCGTACCGTCTGCGTGAAGCCATTCTTACAGGGGAACTGGTCGAGGGAACACGCTTGCCAACGGAACGTGCGCTCGCCCAGGAACTGAGCGTAAATCGCACAACGGTGATGAACGCTTACAATGAATTAGCGACCGAAGGTCTGATTGAGCGACACGTGGGACGTGGGACGACGGTGCGCAAGAGCTATATGAGCGTCGATGAGGAAGCGAGCGAGTACGATGTACCATCCTGGCTCTTTGGCCTGGCGGCAGGTGAGGATGCGCTATTGGGTGAGGATGCGCGTGTCCTAAGCGAGCTAGTCTCAATGGGTGAACGCCACGAGGTGATCTCGTTTGTCTCAGGAACGGCGGCACCTGATATGCTACCTGCCGAATTATTGCGCTCCATTATTGACGATGAACTACTCACTGAGCGGCAACACGCACTGGGGTATTGCCCGGTCGAGGGATTACAGAGCTTGCGGCGTGGTATCGCAGCCCGTATGCGTCGGCGTGGCGTTCCCGTTGATCTGCAAAATATCCTGATTCTCTCCGGTTCGACGCAGGGGCTTGGACTGATCGGACGCTTCCTGCTCAATGCTGGTGACGAAGTAGTTGTCGAGGTACCAACCTATTTAGGGGCAATCCAGACATTTCGCGCGTTAGGCGCTAGAGTAATCGGTGTGCCAACCGACACGGATGGGATTCGTGTTGATCTATTAGAAGCGATTCTCTCGCGCCGCCGTCCACGTTTCATCTATGTGCAGCCAACTTTTCAGAATCCTACCGGTGCTATTCTCTCTACGGAACGTCGCCGTCGTTTGTTGCTGCTCTCACAGCGTTACCAGACGCCAATTGTCGAGGATGATCCCTATGGGGAACTATTTTACGAGCAGGAGCCACCACAACCACTGAAAGCTCTGGATACACACGATAACGTCTTGTATCTCAGCACCTTCTCGAAGACGCTGGCCCCAGGTCTGCGCGTGGCTTGGTTGGCTGCTCCCGCGCCTATGATCGAACGGCTGACACTGCATAAACAGGTCTTTGATCTCAACACCAATGCTATCGGGCAATGGCTGGTAGCGGAGATATTGCGTAAAAACCTGTTTGATGAACAGTTGCATAGCCTGCGTCAACGCAGTCGAGAGAAGCGCGACCTGATGTTGCAGGCCATTCAGAACTACTGGCCTGCCAATGTGCGTGTTAATCGTCCAATTGGCGGCTTTCATCTCTGGTGTCGCTTGCCTAATGAGATACGCGCCCGCACGTTGCTACGCGAGGCGGCGCAGGAGCATGTGGCATTTTTGATCGGCGAGCCATTTCATGTTGATGGTGGAGGCCACCAATATATTCGTCTGAGCTTCGCCTCAGCGGAGGAGCAGCATATCGAGGAGGGTATCCGCCGCATCGGCGAGGCGATGAAACGCATTGTCGTGCGACGGATGATACGCGAAGAGCGTGGTGAAGCCGGTGAACTCTACGTCGAGCATCTCCCGATGGTATAAGTCGCGC
The DNA here is from genome assembly GCA_021828635.1 of Chloroflexota bacterium. The sequence continues at coordinate 9,700 of JAJZEJ010000167.1, read as the reverse complement.
TTACTCCAGTTCTTGCTGCTTCTTATAAAGGTCTTTGAGCCGTTGACGCGCACTTCTGAAGGCCATATAGGCTGACTTGCACGCTTTCGCCTCTGTCGGCCACGCGATGGTATTGATATCAACACCATGCTGCATGAGGAGATGTGTCAGGTATGGTAAGTCATCCAGATCGTTACTGATGGCATCTTTGAGATGACAAAGCATAGCTTTTTTCTGAGCGCGTGGAAAGTGTAGCGTTTGCTCAACCATCCATGCCAATGTTTCCCGATTCATCAGTCTCTCCTCTACGAGATTAGAGGGCGTTTGCAGTGTATAGACAATGGAGCCGCTCTCTTCATTATCCACGTCCAGCGATATCAGATTACTATCATGACGATGTTTACGAAAGTAATCAGTGCGAAGATTGTTGACGGTACGACCGATATACGCATCCAAATTACGAATAGCCTCGCTATTAGAGATAAGCATGAGTTTGAGGTGCGTGTCCTGCGCCAGGTCGAGGCGATCCTCTACTGGCAATCCGGTGCGATTGACATGTTTGTCGATGTACGATTGCTTCTGCCCGATACGGTTATCGTCATACGAGGCCATCTGCTGTGCGATCTTGTCAGCGGAAATTTGCTTTTTGGGTCGCATATGTACACCTCTTTCGACCAGTACGATTTTATTATGCATCGTAATAAAATCAGTAATAATTATATAAACTATTTGGTAAGAAAAGTCAAGGCTTCTTGAGACTTTTGTGGAGATTCCTCTGATATTGTGGTTCATAAAGTGTCAAATTGGAGCATTGTGTTGCCAGGAACGGAGATTGTAGTGAGATTAAGTTTGCCATTGACGTATTATTACTAGTATAATGAAGGATATATTATGCTGTTGTTGACAAAATATATTAAGAAAGTTAACTTTATAAGAGTCTTCCTTAGATGAAGGGATGATAAACAACCGAAATTGTTTTGCATGATACTTTCCTGGGGTGTCACCATAGAGAAGAGAGTTATCATTATGAGTAATGAACACACAGTGCCTGCATATCGTGCGGTGCATTATGAATATGCACTTTGGCAACCATTTCCTAAAATCCTGCCTCCTGAATGGATTCAGTTTGCCAAACAGCAGCAAGAAGCGATGATTGATTCTTTACAACATACTTATATACTAGGTGTGAGGTATGATGCTGATAAGGTAAAAGATATTTTGTGGCACTGGGGTTTGCACTATTCAGTTGTGATAGCCGGTTGGCTATGGAATTGTGATCTAAAAATCATCCGTGATTCTGGACTGGAGAGGAGTGAAGAAGTGGTGAGACTGATTCAAGGTGCAAACAAATATGTACAGTATATTGAAGATGATAATTTGTCAGCCCTTTTTATTCCTCCCTATCCTGAACTCGATGCTCTATTGATTGCTGTGGCAATTTACAAAGCATCACTACAGCAGGATAAAATACGTGCTTCACAGGAAGAGATTAAACGTACTGAGAGTACGTTACTAAATATTACAAAGCGTTTTGGAATGTGGCATATCAAACGTGAGATAGAGGATTTGTGTTTCCAGGTGCTTAATCCCGAACAATTTGCGGGAGATATGGCCGAGTATAACGGAGTGCTTGAGCAAGACAAAGAGCAGCTAGAGAATTTGTGCCGTTTATTTACTATTTATATTGAGCAACTAACACAGCTTTCTGTTTATGTAACCTTTGCCCCGTGTGGTGTTACAGGTTTACGGCGGCGTATTCAGGAAGCTCATACAACGGTCACAACGCGCAAAATGCGCTTAACGGGGCTTGACCTGGTAACGTTTGACATTCTTGTTTCTAATGTAAGTTTTTGTTATCAGGCGCTTGGTCTCTTCGGCCTGCTTGGGCAAGTACAAGATCGCGTAACAGATCATATTGCGCAACCCAAATCAAATGGATATAGCTATATTGCCTTTGGTTTAACGATTGATCCTCAACATCCTTTGATGGAACATATGCAGATCAAGGAAACACAACCTATAAGTTGTCAGATACAGATTGGTACTCCGACGATGCAAGCTATTAGTAGCTATGGTTGCCTCTATCCACGTTGTCATTATATCTATCAGCAACCATGCAACGAGTATACACTTGACCTTCCGTCCTCGCACAAGTATATGGAGGGAGACGAGGGGAAGACTCTTTATGCTATCAAAAAAGCTATGTTAGATGAACAGCTACTATGGGCAGAGGTAAAGAATGATGTTGGTGAGCAGAGAAAAAATCCTATTGTTGTCTACAATAAAAAAGACCACAAACCCGTTCGCGTACCTAGATGGGCGACAGCGCAAGATTTTGTTTACATTGAATTTCCAGCTTTTACTGAACAAGATGTTGAGGTGATTGTGAACAATCGCAAAGCGCCGCTTTTCAGACATATTGAAATAGGTGATGTTATTGAGGTCATTATTGGCGATACACCACGTGCTTCTTATGCTTCTATGGCAGAACCTAAGAGGAAACTGAATGAGTTGCATGCTTCCAACACAAACATACTGGATATAATTCTTGATTGTATTAATAATAAGTATGGGTATCCACTGAGCCGCAGAGATATGTTAGACGAATTAAGGGATATTGTCATTCAGTATCAATTCGAGTCACTTGAAATATATATTCAGCGTATCTATGATACCCTCAAGAAATCTATAGAGGAAAACGAAAAAAATACTATACAGTGGATAGCTGATCAGATCGTTCACAGAGTTGTAGATCGGTCAGAAGAAGTAAAACGTTGGGTCCCAGTAGAGATAATCAAAATCCAGCAACGCTTTTTCCCTCGACAATTCTGTGAGCGATGCCAGCCGATTTATCCTGCAAAAATAGTGGGTGTGTTACAAGAGAAAAACAAAAAGATAATGGTTCATCACCAGGATTGCCGGTTTTTAAACTACAAAAGTGTTCATAGCGATTCATATATAGCATTAGACTGGAATCTTTTGTCATTATATCGTGTTGTTATTCGTATTGAAGCCCAGGATCGTCGTGGGCTAATATTCGATATTACAAAACATCTCCGTAACCATCAGTGTTTGCTCCGAAAAATGAATGCATACGCACGTGAAGGTGATCATTTTGCTGAGATACAGTTGGTCGTTGAGACACATGATTTGCAAGAAGCTTTGGATATTCAAGAAAAAATATCTAAAGTTCCATATGTGAAGCGTGTAATTGTGGATCGATGTCTTACTCCTAGCCATGTTTATACAGAATGGGAGAAGCTTATTAAGGCTTCTGAAGAGCCTGTCGAAAACCCTCCTCCTATAGTAATAGTAACGAAAGTTCTTGATGACCGCGATAAGGTACTACGGAACCCATTCGATATTTCGCGTCCAGCAACCGGTAAAATGTTTTTTGGACGTGAAGAACAGCTTAAAATCATGAGGCGCGAACTATGTGATAATGAGAAAGGGCGAGCCATTTTGATTTATGGGCCGCGCCGATCCGGGAAATCATCGCTTTGTTCAGCGTTTCTTGAACAGTATGTATCGCCTCCTATGGTATCCGTGAATCATTCATTGCAAGGAGAAGAAGGACATAACGAAGAAGAGATATTACGGAAGCTGGCCAGCGAAATAACACGAGCTTTTCGCCAGCAGTTCCATCAACAGTTTCCTTATTGGACAGATTTTGATGAAAAGAACCCGCAGCTACGTTTCCAATATGTTCTTGAGGAGTGTTTGCAACGAGTACCTAAGAGCCGTTTAATCCTGATACTCGATGAGTTTGGGGGAGTACTCTCAGCATTTCAAAGTGGTAAGCTTGAATCCCGTTTCTTTACATTTTGGCGAGGCTTGATGGCGAAATTTGATCAGCTAAGTCTGGTTTTGGTCATGCCTACCAATGCTTATGCGAAATTGCGTGAGCTCAAGATCAATAATGCTTTGAGTTTTGCCTGCGAGATAGAGGTACCCTTTCTCGATGGAGAAAGTGCGCAACGCTTGCTCGTAGATACGTTACTACAGCAACGCATAGTTGTTGATATTGAAGTAGCTATTGCCGCTATGAAACTAACATCAGGCAACCCATATTTTATGCAACTACTAGGCAAGGATCTGGTTATGCTATTAAACAAAAATTCACAACAGCGTTATGTTAGCATAACAGATTTAGAAGCTGTGAAAGATACCATTCTACAGCAAAATGCTTCCAATTATTTTGATTTCTACTATAGTGAAGTACAAAACGAACAGGAAATGAACGTACTAAAAACCATCATGGAAATCACTTATATCACTGAGAAAGATTGTGCCTCATTGAAGAGCCTGGCACAGCGTATGCAGATGTCAGGAAGGATACTCAGGCCAATTCTCGACCGTATGAAAGCTGGTCTCCTGATTGAGGAGTATGGCAAAAATGATAAAAATTTATACTATAGTTACAAAGTCGAGCTAGCTCGCCAATGGATGGCAAAACACCAAGATTTCTTCAGTCAAAGTGGGTGATTGCTGAGTAGTGACATGATGAAATGAGAGATGATTAGCTAGCAGAGAGAAGGAGCATCTCATGGCTACTAGTAGATTTCCGAATCCCTTCATGCAGTCTGGAGCTGATAAAGGTATTATTGGTCAGGTTTCTGGGCGTGCAAATGACATAATCCAAATTATTACCGGCAGTCAGAGTGCAATCATTCTTTCTGGTGCATCACGCATTGGAAAAACAACTCTGGTACGTTATTTATGTAATCGACATAAGGATGGCTACTGGCCCTGGCGTGAAGAGCTGAAACAACTAGGAGTAGCTGATTTTCTTATGCTGGAAGACATATATTTCGTACAAATTCATATAAAGCCACTTAATGATCAGAATGTTGCTAATATTATGAAAAATCCTGAAACATTGCTAGTCCCATTTATTCAAGAATGCTATCATGCTATATCTGATGCTTTGTTGCCCACATCAGATATAGCATCAACTTATACGAATATGTCCCATATACCTGGGATAACACAACAGGAGTATTCACTTCAAGAATGGTATGACATGCTCCACTCATTGCTCTTTGAAAATGATGAGAAGCGGAAGCGTTTCTTTGTTGTGCTGGATGCACTGGATCGTCTGGCTCTGTCTCAACTAGAGTTTTCCGGCATTGCCAAAACTACTGCAGAGACAAAAAGCGAGCAGGGGTTGGCTGTGTTGGATAAAGCTGGAGTCATTCGTTTGCTCGTAGATTTAATAGATACACATGGCAACTTTGGTGCTATCCTTTCGCTAGAGTCGTTACCACGTACACGTAAAACAGAGCAACTTTCACAGGTATCAGCCGACCTGGCGCGTTTTGCTTTCACCATGTTGCAAATTCTCCCAATCGAGGAGGCGCAGCGTATCCTTAGCCAACCACCGGAGGCATTTGGGGAAAAGTGGGCCAGCGATTTTCGTAAGCTAAGGGAACAAATCTCTCCTAATGCAACGCTAACAATTGCTCCTGAAGAACAGATATTTACCCGTAGTGAGCAGGCATGGCTGCTGGAACAGGCTGGCACTCATCCTTATCTATTGCAGCAATGTTCTCTGCAATTGTTTTACTACAAGCAGGAATACAGTAATGCCAGTTTAGAAACCAAAGATACTATTGCAGGTCGGTCTGTCATAATCAATGCAGATAGTTCTCAGCAGCAGCAGCAATATCTTAAAGTATTGAAAGAAGCAATGAATGAGTCTTTCAGTGCATTTTTCTCTAGCCTTTGGAAAAGTTTACAAGAGGCTTTAAATCATAGTAGCGCCGAAACACGAATGCAGTTCTATGAATTCGTAGAATTTCTGCATATGCGTACGATGGATAAGACACTACCTCTCAACCAATGGACACGATGGAATACTGAAACACGCTACCTCTTATATAGTGAGGGTATTGTGCGCTATGAAGTGTTCAAAATGATCCATCTTCCAGGACAATTGCTACGCGATTACTTAATTCAACAGGTAAAGATGGCGAGTGCAGATCAGGCAAAAGGTTACTGGGTGACTATTGACCGTCCTAGTTCCCAGCAAGAGCAGGTCTCACTCTCGGAATTAGAGTACCGCCTGCTGAAAACGTTACTACAAAGTCCCAAACGTTGTTCTGAGGATGAATTGATGAAGGGTGCATGGGGTCAGGTAACAGAGCGTTCCACCCTTATGCAGCGCATATATCACCTGCGTAAGAAACTCAGGGAGCGCATTGAGAGCCAGGATTTAATTGTGAATCACTATGGTGGTCAATACTCACTAACCCATCCAGAATGGTTACATTTAGATTGAGAGAGCTATAAAGGTCTCTAATCAGGAAAAGATATATGATAAGTGAGATGTTTTTGTAATTGGTGTGCATGAAACAAAGCCATATGAAAATACCAGTTACCGATAGTCGGTTGTTCTTTGTTCACTGCCCTCTTATCATATAAACTCCACATGAAGGAGCAAACAAGCGCCTTCTCGGTTATGAAAAACTCCCATAACGATCTGACTCTTGAGTCTTGTTCATGAATGACGTGTAGATAGGCATCTAGAAATGTATCAACATATATAGATGCTTCTCTCATTATTTCGTGTATATCTATATCTACTGGCTGTTGCTCATCTTTCCTAAGCTGAAAGAGGTGATCAAGGATATGAGCCTGAATATCGATTGCCAGCATGGCGGCATCACTCAGAATGTCGATAATGTAAAATGCTGGTTGGAAATCAACGCAATCTAAAGCAAGCATTTCTAGTCCATCAGTATTTGGGCGTATCCATAAATTACTGATCTTGAGATCTCCATGACAATGTTGTATACGTCCATTATCATAGCGAATTGCAAGATAAGAGGTAAGCTGTTTTAGTGCTGTGTGCATGATCGGGATGATGCTTTCACAAGGTGAGAACAGATTTTGTCGAAGCTCATCTTGCTCCAGCGTCTTTTGAAAAAGGTTACAATTAAGAATCAATTTTTTCTGTAGACCTTCAAGATATGTCTTGCTATCTACATAGGGGGAATGCGCTTGTGAAACAAGAGCAAGCTTCTCTTGTGTCCTGATGACTTCTTGCACGAGAAATGTGACACCGCCAATACTTTGTAATCGTGTGGGATGACAATAATTGACAAGTTGCCAGGTATTCTCTAGTTTCGTCATAATCAAGGCGTATTCATAGCCCGCCTCTGGCTCAGGAAGAATATCTGGTGGGTTTGCGAAGAAATGTTTGATGAAAACCTCTTTATTGTCTTTTACAAAAACCTGAGCTATGCCCATATAAACATCGCGTGCAAGCAGCCGATTGATGTTGAAACCTCTTACGAGGCATTGTCTGCTCTTTTGAGGGTCGTTCAAGAGATAAAGCTCATCACCGTTAGGTTTCCATTGTTTAATACACCAATGTTGATTCGCATGGGAGGTGCTAATGAAGTAGATATTAGCAGCAGGGGATGAAAACTCGCTTTCTATAAAATATGGTTGTTGAATATCAAAAATAGACAAAGCTTCTCCTGGACGTTGTTTCCTCATGAAAAAAGATGCTTAATCCAACTCAGAGATAATAACGAATGGTCGTTTTAAGTGTAAAACATAATGAGACAAAATGCAATGCCGTGAAACAGTAAAATAGCGAAAAAATGGCTCTTTTTTGCATCAATGGGGGTAATACCTTGCCAAACTGGATGCGATACTTGACCCTCTTTGTGAGTACCTGGCTATCTGCTACCGAGTCAAGATTAACAATGGAGTAGCTCTCATAGCTACTCCAACGGCATCGGTGTAGTACACGGTTTCCTGGCAGGAGATTGGAAAAATATATGCCATACTTTTTGATAGTCAAGTTGTTTTCTATAGTGAAGTTGTTCTTTCAAGAGAGTAGTGTTATGGGCGGCAATAGCAAGAAAACGCTGCTCAATATTTGGTGGTACATTGCCGTATGATCTATCGCAACATATACTAACCATTGCTCTTACAATAGCTTTTTCAGCTATATAATATGTAAGTAATGTTTTTGCTGCCGAATCATTAGTTAGTCCAGTTTGTTTGTAATAACAATCCAGCAGGTAAAGAAGCATCCATTGCTGTTCACTATAAGCCTCAATATCAACTGCTAACATAGCAATATCACTTAACACATCGATATGACTGTAGTTAGCGTTGAAGTCAATGGCATCAAGGATACTAACTTTTACAGGATGTTTCGTGTGATCACTGCCTTTGATGTATTCTAGCCAGATATTGTTTGTTTTCAAATCTCCATGACAGTGTTTAATCTGTTGTTTATGCAGGCGTTCCTCAAGGTAAGATCGAAATCGACTAGTATCAACAGCATCGCAAAGAGCTGATTTTAGCCATGAGTAGTGATCGTAAAGCGACTTATCTTCCGCTCCAACTTTATCGAAGAATCTAAGATTCTGCTCCAGTTTGCTACGTATTTGTTCTGGACTTCCCCATATATAGCCGTTATCATCACATTCATTGAGAGATAAAGGCCGCGATATATCGTCTTGATGAAGACGTACAATTCTACTTACTAACGCACGAAGTAGTGGCTTGATATATTGCCGACGTATCCCTGCGGCTACTAACAGATCCAATCGACTGTTTTCTGGTAATCTCCCCATAATAAGAGCATATTCCATATCAGGTTTCAGGTGTTTTTCAATATATGATGCATCTGTGTATGTCGTATTGATATGAATAATATCTGATTTATCACAATCCCAGATATGTTTGCCATTATCTGTGTAAATGGACCCCATTCCTTGATAGACATTATTGGTAAACTTCTGATTCATACGTAAAGCTTCAAGCTGACATTGTTGTCGGCCTCTTACGGTATCAAGCTTATAACGGCTATCCCTAAAATCTTTCAGTACCTTTATGACTACTGTTTGATTGTTCCCTGTCTGAAAGGCAAAAAAAATACAGGCTGAGTCCGATGCCTCTTTCCGTTCAATTTGATAACTATTAGAGTTTACCTGTACATTTTCAGTTGCTGTCTCCTTGATAACTTCATCAATGCTCCTCATAAAACATCACCTTATTATTACATGTTTGTTCATCGTAATTACTACGTTATTGACGACGAAGTAGTACTGCACCAGTAACACTGGCTACCATATAGACACGTTAACCGGAAAAACTTAGTGCCAATATATGGACAGTTGCGTATTCCGTAGCCTATCCAAAAGAATCGGGGCGCAGGTTTCCGTTTGGCCTGCGTCCCACGAGTGTGCGAAATTTATGTCCCCGGAGCCCACACGAAGCTGACGCCGGATCCGGGATAGAAGGTGACATAGCTCAGCGTGGCCCAGCCGCCAGCCCAGTTGTAGTTGCTGGTCAGAACAGAGCCATTGGCATTGATCTGCTCAACAATTGCTACATGACCATACCAGCCGGCCCCTTGCACGCCCGGTTGCAGCACAATGATCGAATGGAGCCGGGGCGTAGAAGATACTACCCAGCCATATTCCTCCGCACCTGCCGTCCACTGCCAGGCATTGCCCAACCAGGGTACCCATTTACCAGTCAGTTCGTGATAGCGCATATTAGCCCAGTAGGTGCATTGACCGTAAAAGAAACGATCCAGGCCACCACTTGTGCTGCCCGCTGGAGCCGTGGGCAGGCCAGCATAGCTACCACCACCACCTGGATCATAGCCATCCTGTGTCACCGCGGTAGCCGTGGCAGCTTGTTGGGCGATCAGGCCCGGATTATTATTGCTACCCTTGATAATGTCCATCGT
>JAJZEJ010000190.1 GCA_021828635.1 Chloroflexota bacterium | reverse complement strand
TGAGTTTGAGTCCCTGAAAAATGTGTTGATGCCTGGGCGTAGCTCTGAGCAGGCATGCGTTATTGGTTCGGTCAAGACGAATATTGGTCATTTAGAGGCCGCCGCCGGTATCGCGGGTTTGATCAAAGTTATTCTAAGTTTGCAGCATGGCGAGGTTCCGCCGCATCTCAACTTCAAGAAGCTCAATCATCACATCTCGTTGGATGGCACAACCTTTGTGATATCACGCGAGCTACAGGCGTGGCCGCAAGGCAAACGTCGTCTTGCTGGCGTCAGCGCCTTCGGTTTCGGCGGTACGAATGTGCATGTGATCGTCGAGGAGGCGGCGCGTCAATCGACCCCATTGAGCGAGTTTGAGCGCCCCATGCATCTGCTGACGCTCTCCGCACAGAGTGAGACGGCGTTGCGCAACCTAGCAGAGCGTTACGTGCATTTCTTCGCCGCTAATCCCTTGATCTCTGTGGCGGATGTAGGCTACACAACCAATATTGGGCGTAATCACTTCGCGCAACGCCTGGTTGTGCAAGCTACGACGGTCACACAATTGCAGGAGCGTTTGCAAGGTTTTGTTGCTGGTGAGACGCCGCAGGGTGTTCAATATGGGAAAGTGTCTGGTAAGGTGCGTCCCAAGCTTGCCTTTCTCTTTACTGGTCAGGGATCGCAATATTTCGGCATGGGACGGCAGTTGTATGATACGCAACCGACCTTCCGTCGCGCACTGGATCAATGTGACCAGATATTACGTGCTTATCTTGAGCAACCATTGCTCTCCGTACTCTATCCTGATCCTGGTGTTACGCCCCCGTTGCATGAGACGGCCTATACGCAGCCCGCGCTCTTCGCGCTGGAATATGCGCTTGCCGAACTCTGGCGTTCGTGGGGCATCGAGCCTGATATCGTGATGGGGCATAGCGTTGGCGAATATGTCGCGGCCTGCGTGGCGGGTGCGTTAAGCCTGCACGATGGTCTCAAGCTGATTGCCGCACGTGGACGCTTGATGCAGGCATTGGCAGAGCGTGGTAGTATGCTGGTAGTCTTCACGGAACCGGCACGTCTTGAAACTGCTCTGGCTGCGTTTGTGGGCAAAGTAACGATTGCGGCTGTCAATGGTCCCAAAAATACAGTGTTGTCGGGTCAAAGCGAGGCTATTCAGCAAATTCAACAGGTTTTAGAGGCTGAAGGGCTGGTCACGCATCCAATGGTTGTCTCACACGCCTTCCATTCACCGTTGATGGACCCTATGCTCGATGCCTATGAGCAAACGGCCAGCGAGATACCGATGCAGTCCTTGCGCATTCCACTGGTTTCTAATCTGACTGGCACACTGTTTAATGTGGGTGATACACTCAATGCACACTACTGGCGGCAACAGACACGCGGCGCGGTACAGTTTGCGGCAGGAATGCACACGTTAGCGGAGTATGGCAGTGAGCTATTTGTAGAACTTGGACCAACGGCAACACTGATGAGCATGGGCCGACGCTGTGTGCCAGAACTGGCTGCTAGCTGGTTGCCATCGCTGTACAAAGACCGTGATGATTGGGAGGTGTTGCTGCAAACGGTAGGCACCCTCTATCTCAAAGGTGTAGGAATCGACTGGCGTAGCTTTGATAGCGATTACGCACGCCGTCGTATCGCCGTGCCAACCTATGCCTTTGACCGCGAACGCTGCTGGCTAGAGCCGGAGGAGATGGTACGTGCATCCGCAATGGTTACAGAGGCCGCTCTACCTGATCCAGTACCAGCAAAAGTTGCTAGTAACGGAAAGAGCAGGCATCCACTGCTCGATTCGCACACACAACTGGTCTATCCGGCGGGTATCCATATCTGGGAGACGACTTTGGAGAAGCAGCGATTACCGTACCTGCAAGATCATCGCATTCAAGGTATGATGGCAGTACCGATTTCGGCCTATATCGAGATGGTACACGCAGCCGCCACGGAGGCGCTTGGGTCAGGAGCGCACGAACTCAAGGAGATAGAACTAAAGAAACTGCTACTCGTGCCAGAGCAGGGAGTGCAAAACGTTCAGGTCGTGTTTACAACGGATGCACAGAAACAAGTCTCCTTCCAGGTGTATAGTCATTCCTTAGGAGTGCCGGAACAGCCACGTGAGCAATGGACGCTACACGTGAGTGGCGAGGTTCAGCACAACTAGAGGGTGTTCAGTAATTTTGGAGGGTATTGTGGCATCGGTATCAACGGAAAAAGAACAGATGGGCATGGATTTTGGCCTAATTTACTTTGCGAGTAGTGAGTCGCCTCACAGTATGGGCGAGAAGTATCGTCTGGTAATTGAGAGCGCACGCTTCGCCGACCAGCATGGTTTTTCATCCATCTGGATTCCTGAGCGCCACTTTACCAAAGATGGTTGGCTCTATCCTAATCCCGCCATCTTGCAAGCGGCGCTGGCCCGCGAGACACAGCACATTCAGCTACGTGCGGGTAGTGTGGTGTTACCTCTGCACAACCCGATTCGCGTAGCCGAAGAGTGGGCGATGGTTGATAATCTGTCAGGTGGTAGAGTTGGCATTGCCTTCGCCTCTGGTTGGCACCCCGGTGATTTCGTATTATTCCCTGAACACTACGCCAATCGTCAGGAAGGGATGTATCAGAGCATCGAAACGGTGCGCAAACTATGGCGCGGCGAAACTATTCAGGCAACGGGCGGTGATGGGAAAGAGACCTCAATTCGCACCTATCCTATCCCTGTGCAACCAGAGTTGCCGATCTGGATTACGGCGGCTGGCAATCCCAAAACTTTTATGAAGGCTGGTGAGATAGGCGCGAATCT
>JAJZEJ010000588.1 GCA_021828635.1 Chloroflexota bacterium | reverse complement strand
GTTACGCAGCGAGGCATTTATGGCTGCGTGGCAACGGCTCGAACGCCATCACGATGGTCCACTGAGCGGCATTGAGACAGCGCACGATTTTGAGCAACTACTCACAGATACGTTGCGCCACTTGCAGCCCGAAGTAGTGGCGCTTAAAGCCGAAGCGGTGGATAAGCTGCTTCCGACAATGGTGAAAACCTACAAAACGGGCAAGACGCTGGATGATTTGCTACCAGAAGCCTTCGCCGTTGTGCGTGAGGCTGGCCGTCGCACGATTAAGATGCGCCACTACGATGTGCAGCTCGTTGGTGGTGTTGTGTTGCACCAGGGCAAGATTGCTGAAATGCGTACCGGTGAAGGTAAAACGCTGGTTGCCACGCTTGCCACCTACCTCAACGCGCTCACCGGCAAGGGTGTGCATGTTATCACGGTCAATGACTATCTGGCACGTCGTGACGGTGAATGGATGGGCCAAATTTATACGTTCCTGGGCCTGACCGTTGGCATCCTGGTCAACGCTGTTGAGCCACAATCGCCCGCCCGCCGCGCCGCCTATCAGGCCGACATCACCTATGGCACCAACAATGAGTTCGGTTTCGACTACCTGCGTGACAACATGGTCACGTCGCTTGAGCAGATGGTACAGCGCAACCTCTACTATGCCATCGTTGACGAGGTTGATAACATCCTGATTGACGAAGCTCGCACGCCACTGATCATCTCTGGCCAGGGTCAGGAATCGACCGATATGTATGGCAAATTTGCGCGTTGGTCCCGAACACTCAAACCAGAAACCGATTACACAGTTGAAGAAAAACTACGGACCGTTATGCTGACCGAGAGCGGGATTGAGAAGATCGAGCAACTGGCGGGCGTGCAGAACATCTACGAAGAAGAAAACATCGACCTGACGCGCTACATGGAAAACGCCATTAAAGCTGAAGTGCTGTTCAAGCGTGATAAGGACTACATCGTCAGGGATGGCGAAGTCATTATCGTCGATGAGTTCACGGGTCGCCAGATGGTTGGTCGGCGCTATAGCGAGGGTCTGCATCAGGCTATTGAGGCCAAAGAGGGCGTCAAAGTGCAGCGCGAGAATCACACGCTGGCAACCGTCACCTTCCAGAACTACTTCCGCCTCTACGAAAAGCTGGCCGGTATGACCGGTACTGCGCTGACCGAGGCTGAAGAACTGCATAAAATCTACAAACTGGAAGTGATGGTCATCCCAACCAACAAGCCGATGATTCGTCAGGACCAGGCTGACCTGATCTATCGCACCGAGAAAGCTAAATTCAAAGCTACCGTGGAAGCGATCAAAGAGCGTCATGCCAATGGTCAACCTATGCTGGTTGGCACTACCTCGGTCGAAATCTCAGAATATCTCTCCAGCCTGCTTGAGCATGAAGGCATTCCACATAATGTGTTGAACGCCAAGCATCATGAACGCGAGGCGCATATTGTCTCACAGGCCGGTCGCAGTGGGGCCGTAACCATCGCTACGAACATGGCTGGTCGCGGTACTGACATTGTACTTGGTGGCAACCCCGCCGATTACTTCGACCAGATATTGTACAAACATGCTGAGCAGGCCGATTATATCCGCGAGATGCCCAGCCGTAGCGAGGATGAGCGCGAGGAGAGAGAAGAAGCTATCCGCGACTATCTCGCTAATATGACAGAGGAAGAGAAGCAAGAGGTTTTCCAGCAGATTGAGCGTGACTGCGCGAAAGATCATGAACTGGTAGTGAAACTTGGCGGTCTCCATATTATCGGTACTGAGCGCCACGAGTCGCGCCGCATCGATAATCAGTTGCGTGGTCGCGCTGGTCGTCAGGGCGACCCTGGTTCATCGCGCTTTTACCTCTCGCTAGAAGACGAACTGATGCGCCGTTTCGCCGCCGACCGCGTATCCGGCTTAATGGAACGTTTCGGCATGGACGATGATACGCCGCTCGAAAGCTCGATGGTTTCTAAGCTGATCGAGAATGCACAGGCCAAAGTTGAAGGCCACAACTTTGATATTCGTAAGAACGTCGTCGATTATGATGATGTGATTGCCAAGCAGCGCGAGGTCATCTATGCCGACCGCCATGCTGTGCTGGCCCGCGCCGATGTACACGACCGCGTCTTAGGTATGATGCGTGCCGAAGTTGCCAAGATTGTCGAGGGCAACATCCCTGGACCATCCATCAGTGATATCGAAGAGTTGCAGAATGTCTTCAGTATGATTGAGGTCTGGGTACCCATCCCAGACGATCTCATTCCAGAGAATCTCAACGCGGTGCGCCGCGACGAACTCAAGAAGCAACTTACCGACCTGGTTCTTAACCACTATGAAGAGCGTGCGCGTCAGATTGAGGAGCAGCAGGCACCGCTCAAAGCCGAAAATCCCGATATGGTGATCTTCACCATTCGTGACCTGGAACGTAATTACACCTTGCAGATCATCGACCGACTCTGGATGGACCACATTGATGCACTCGATGTCATGCGTGCCGGTATCGGTTTCCGCGCTATCGGGCAACGCGATCCCCTGGTTGAGTTCACCTGCCCCGTCTGCTTCGACTCTTTTCCTATCATCCCACCACAGCACTAAGTATTTAGTATTTGACACTTATACCTAATCAGATTAATATTCTGTTAATCGGGTATAAAAAGGTTTTGACATGGACCCAAAGGCGGCCTACGAAGCGGTCTACAATGAGGTAAAGAAGCGCATAGCCGGCAAGGAGGAGACAATAAGGCTCATTTTCATAGCGCTGATCGCCAACGGCCACATATTGCTTGAGGGAGTACCTGGGGT
>JAJZEJ010000242.1 GCA_021828635.1 Chloroflexota bacterium | reverse complement strand
AGCCGCAAGCAAGAGTGAACCAGAGATTGCCACTTTTTTGAAATGAGCATGTCGTTTTGACAAAGGCATGTGTGTATCTCCTTACAGAATGTCCCCCATGACATTGCAGTGAGACGGACTATAAAACAACGACCCATAAGCAGGGCGTCACTAAGACTAAACGACGTTGTTTGTGCTACACGGTGCTTTTATCAATATATATCGCAAGAAGCATGCCAATTAGTGTGCTACACAGTTCATACTAACACATATCTCGCATCGTCAACGAGCCTTACAAGCCACGCTACAACTTACCAGCACTATAATACGCATAACCTCTTGACAATATCAGGTCTACAATCCATACTAATGATGAGTTTCAAAATCCCCGAAAAACTCAGCTAGTAGCGAGAGGAAACGAAACTATAGTCTATTTTGAGCAATCATGGTAGAATAGTATGGAGAGGCATAATGCCACCAAAAATCAGGCAACTGAAAGCGCAACTCGCTAGAGCAGGATTCATAGAGCGGCCAGCGAAGGGGAGTCATACCTTCTGGACACACGAAGCACTACCAGGCGTAGCTATCACCATCTCTGGAAAAGACGGCAACGATGCCGATAAATACCAGATAAAGCAGGTAAGAGACGCACTGAGAGCATTAGGAGAATTACCATGAAAGAAAACCACTACACGATGATTATTCAATGGGACGATGACGATAAAATATTCGTTGTCAGCGTTCCTGAACTTCCAGGATGTATGACACATGGAAAAACCTATGAAGAAGCAATCAAACAGGGCAAAGAAGCCATTAAAGGCTGGCTCGACGTTGCTAAAAGTCTGGGGTGGTCAATCCCCGAACCGAGAGTAGCCGTCTATAATTAACTATCAGCACTAAGCAGAGATGTACAACATCCGAACCTACCCATATTCTACTTCACTATAATCGTCAGATTCATGCCACTGTGAATAGTGCAGTATATGTGGTAGGTTCCTGGTGTATTAAATGGTGTAGTAAGATGTGAATCGTTGCCGTTAAAGGTGATATTGATGGTTGGCGCACCTGGCTCAACTTTGGGAACCTGTTTGCCATTGACCCAGCTGCCGTTGACAATAATATGTGTTGATGCCGCTTTATCCACGAGATTGAGTGATTGCCCCTGTTTCAGCGTAACGCTCGACTGGATAAAGCTAGCACCGCCCATATCGGCCTCGACAGCATTGGCAGCAGCATTTTGACTATCCTTGATGCTACATGCTGCCAAACTCATTGAGAGGAAGGCAAGTATTGCCAGGAAGAAGAACAACTTCTTATGCATAGAAAAAAGTCCTTTCGATTGCTGTAATATACAGATATACTCTGTAGCCAGGACGAATGATACCAGTACGCTTTATAAGCAGAAAGCTGATACCAAACAACTACTCTTAGCTTAACTATAGCAAAATAGTATCCAGTAGAACAAAGAAACTTGCTCTACCACTACCATTCTCCTCATACGTATATGTAGCAATGAGATATGATATACAAAGAGAGACACCCGTTCCCTGGCAAACTATCATGAAGGATGGTATGTGTTCTATGGCAAGAGTTCTCTTACAGGATCAGCAACGCGCCTTACTACAACGTGAACGCAGTATCGCCGTTGAACTTCAGAGCTGTCTGACCGGCTTCGAGGGAGCCGAGGTTCACGCTACCACGCTGCAACAAGTGATCGCAACACTCGATGACCCCTTTTTGCTTGTGATCGTCGGCGAGTTCAATGCCGGTAAATCGGCCTGTATTAATGCACTACTACACGATAGCGTCGTTGAAGAGGGCGTCACGCCAACCACCTATCAGATCGCCGTCTTGCGCTATGGCTCACAGAAGGTGCAGAGCGTGACCAGCCAGGGTATTCAGGAGATTCAGTATCCCGCCGATTTCTTGCACGATATCAGCATCGTCGATACACCGGGCGTCAATGCCGTTTTGCGCGAACACGAGCAATTGACCGAGGAATTTGTACCACGGAGCGACCTGATCCTCTTCGTCACCTCGGTAGATCGACCCTTCACACAGAGCGAACGGCTCTTTTTAGAACGCATCCGTCAGTGGGGCAAAAAAGTTATCATCCTGCTCAACAAAATTGATATGCTGCGTGGGCCACAAGACCTGCAAAAAGTGATTGCCTTCGTGCGTGACAACTGTCAGCAACTACTCGGTTTTCAACCACAAATTATCCCTCTTTCGGCTCTGTTGGCACAACAATCGCGCACGGCCATTGGACATCAGGCGGTCGAGCTATGGGAGCGCAGCCGCTTCGGTGTGCTGGAAGATTTTCTCTTCTTCACACTGGACGAGCAAGAGCGCATCCGCCTCAAATTGCTCAGCCCGCTCGGCGTGATGCAACGCCTACTCAGCGAGGCCAAGCAGAGTGTGCAGCAGCGCACCAATCTGCTGGCCGAGGATGAACGCACCGTTAGCACAATTGAAGAACAACTGAAATTGTACCGTGAGGATATGGAGCGCGACTTCACGCATCGCCTGAGCGACATTGAGAATATCATCCTCACCATGCGTACCCGTGGCGACCAATTTCTTGATGATACCATCCGTCTCGCCCGTGTGCTTGATCTGATTCAGGGTCAGCGTGTGCGCGAGGAGTTCGAGCGCAACGTCGTTGGCGACAGCGCCACACGTATCGACCAGACCGTGCAAGACTTAATCGACTGGCTGGTAGAACACGAACATCGACTCTGGCAAGACATCATGGAGTATCTGGACAAGCGGCGCAAGGATAGCATCATTAGCATTCAGGGCGAGACGGATGGTATCA
>JAJZEJ010000825.1 GCA_021828635.1 Chloroflexota bacterium | reverse complement strand
CTCAGGTGATACGGTACTATAAGCTAAGGAAGAACGGATAGCGTTATGAATCACGGTGATGCGCTCGGCTGGTACATGCCAGAACGTCATTAGCTCGACACGTGTGCGCTCGGAGATGGCAATAATTTTTTGCGCACGTCGCACACTTTCATGGAGGAGCGATTGCCAATAAAGTCGGGTATAGAGAGATAGTGATGGTGTTTGTCGCAAGAAAGCCAGATCATGCACTGTTATCACCAATGGTCCATGCCAACCGATAGGAGCCACGAACGAAGGCACATGCAGCACATCCGGCTTGAGGCGGCGTAGAATATCTGGCACAATCACCTGATGCTGGATCAGTAAGCCACGCCATGAGAAGAGGCGCACGGCATGAGTGCGTATTTTCGTACCGCGGGCAGCAGCATTTATCATGGGTTGATAAATATGCGGACATGCCGTAATTATAATATACTCGTTTTCGCTCTCAAGATGGCTCAATCCCTCTAGTAAGGTGCGAGCCGCAAAGAGCATACCGCCAGGTTCTTTTTCAGCAATCAGCAGATCAATAACGACACGCATACTAGTTCGTTGTTCCTCTCTATTTGTATGTTTTAGCTGTGAACGTTGCTTTAGATATGCATACGTGGCAAAATGGTGGTTGCTCGCTCAGAGAAAGCCTTTGGAGGGGCCGGTTCACCGCGCCCGTGCTTGGATACCGATGTGCTTGGGCCATGCGGGCGCGGTGAACCGGCCCCTCCAAAGACCAGTCGTTGCATAAAGGTCAGATCGTGCCTGGTGAGTGAGCCTGTGAAGAGGTAACTACTTAGCGTAAGACACAGTGGAATTGGTACTACCAATAATAAAGGTAGATGAGGTTGCCAGAGCAGAAAAACTAATGCGGGTAAGTTACCCGTACCGACAAAGCACAGTATGCTCACAACGCGCATGGGACGAATATATGAGCGTAGTAACCAGATGAGTAGGCAGAAGGCAAGGCACTCGCTGAACAGGGCCGCAATGGCTGCGCCAATACCTTGCCAGAAAGGGATCAGCAAGAGGTTGAGCAGGAGATTCGTACAGGCCGCAATCACTGTTACCAGCGTGACATATTTCTCCACGTTGATAGCTATGCAGGTACGAACCACCAGTTGATTAAAAAAGGTGACGGCTATCGTTCCGAGTAACAACTGCGTAATGGGTGTTGCGGGCGCGAATTGTGTTCCACCAAGCAGGTTTACCAGCACATGAGCCTGACTGGCGAGTAGCAGCACAAGTGGAATAACCAGCAAAGCCAGCACACGCACTGCCTCTATATAGACCTGCGCAAGCCGCTCACGTCCCGTGGCAAAGGTTTTGCAGAGGAGTGGATAGAGACCACCAGCGTAGGCCAGCACGGGTGCGAGCAAGGGGTCTGTAATCCGTGAAGCCAGCGCGTACCATCCTACGACACGCGCATTAGTCAAGAGCATAAGCAAGAGCAGATCGGCCTGACCGGAGAGTAGCGTCATCACATTGTAGCCATTCAAGGGCAAGCTCTCGCGTAAAAGCGTGCGTGCATAGTGCCAGTTGAAGCGCAAACGTACTCCGTAACGGCGGCGTGCCAACGCCATTAAGCATAGACAGAAGGGCAGATCAGAGTAGATCATGAGAACGTAGATCAGGATGAAAGGCCAGTGAGCCAATACGGCGACCACAATCAATAGAGCCGTGACAATACGATTGCACGCCTCCAATAGCGAGACTGGCGTGATATATTCTTCCGCACGAAAGCCATGCTCATAGATAGTGCGCAAGCCATTGAATGAGTAGCTGAAGAAGAGCGCCACACTGCTCAACAGGAAGAGTTGGCGTTGCTCCGCGCTTACTGGCAAGAGCAATGCGGCGACGATTGCCGCTCCAACGCTCAGCAGTGTGGAGAGCAGGCGCGTTCCCGCCGCATAGCTCAGTGTTTCACTCCAGGTTAAACGCGCTTGATGGCTTAGACGACGCACGAGAACAGCATCCATGCCAGTGCAGGTCAGCAGGGCAAAAACGGCCAGAAAGGGCAGCGTCGCGCTATATTCGCCATAGCGCACCGGGCCAAGATAGTGCGCTAATAAAGCAGTTGTTGGGAAGATAATCGGCACGGCTACACCCCATGAGAGCAACTGCACGATCACCGAGCGGCCCGTCTTGCCACTCTGTGCCACCTTATGAGCATCAACTGTAGGGACCGGTTCACCGCGTCCGTGTTTGGGCATGACGATGCGTAGGCCAGCGGATGCGGTGAACCGATCCCTAGCTCTATGATGTTTTTCGCGCGCCAGAGCGGGCTTATGCCACCAGCGCGAGTTCTCCCATATGCCGGAAGGACGTATTTCCTTTTGCCACCCAGTGCCTAGCGCAAGACCGACGAGTAGGAACATGAAAACAGCGCCCTCTGCTTTATCCAGTGGCACATCGAAGAAGCTGGTCAGGATGGTCGCCGAGCATGTCAGTAATGCTGCCAACAAAAGAGATGCAGAGCCACCGCGCCGTATCATTGTAGGGGTATCCCTTGTGGGTATCCTGCCCCATTGCTTGCTAGCCTGCCAATAAGCTTTCCAACACGCATAAAACATGCTGAATAGCAGCAGCACACCGCTCAGCAGCCAGAAAACGCCGCTTTCTAGCGCCAGTTCCAGGTACTGATTATGCACGCTGATACCCTGTGGGTTTAGCTGCGTTCCCTGACTGACAATCAGTTGCGCGTAGTAGGCGGGAAATTGTTGTAGACCAATGCCAATCCAGGGATGCAAGCGAATCAGGTTCAACGCTGTTTGCCAGAGGAAGAGGCGA
>JAJZEJ010000079.1 GCA_021828635.1 Chloroflexota bacterium | reverse complement strand
GTTTCCCTGGCATGCGTACTTGCATTGATCTGGAAGAAGTGGCCGAAGACCCAACTATCGATGTTGTGATCGTCTCGACGCCGCCCAACACGCATGCCTCAATCTCAATGCACATGTTACGCGCTGGTAAACATGTCGTCTCTGAAAAACCCTTTTGTATTACTACCGCCGAGGCCGACACACTGATCGACCTGGCGCAGCAGCAGCATCGCGCCCTGACTGTCTATCAGTGTCGGCGCTGGGATGCTGATTACATGGCTATTCAGCAGATTTTGAAGCGTCAGGTGATTGGTGATGTCTTTCATATCGAGAGCTTTATTGGCGGCTATGCTCATCCCTGCGATTACTGGCATTCGCACGAGCCGGTCTCTGGTGGTGTCTTCTACGACTGGGGTTCGCACTATCTGGACTGGATACTCAATCTCATCCCTGATGAGGTGGTGAGTGTGCGCGGCGTGGAGCATAAGCGCGTCTGGCATGATGTGACCAATGCCGATCAGTCCAGCGTCTATATGCGTTTCGCGGGCGGCCAGGAGGCAGAATTTATGCATTCGGACATCGCGGCGGCCATGAAACCCAAGTGGTATATTCTGGGTGAGCGCGGCGCGATTGTTGGTCAGTGGCGGCAAGAGACAGTCAAGACGCGACGCTGGTCCGGCGACCTGATTGAGGAGCGCCTGGCTGCCTCTGAGGCGCTCCCAGATGTGCGTGTGCTGACCCGCGAGACCGGTGATCTTATTCACGAGCAGCAATTGATGTTGCCGCATGTCTCACCCTATGCCTTCCATCGCAATCTGGCCGACCACTTGCATTATGGTGAGCCTCTGGCTGTGCCGCCCCAAGAGTCACGCCGCAACATCGCCGTCATGGAAGCTGCCAAATATTCCGCCGAACACGATGGCGTCATTGTGTCATTAACCCGTTAATGGAAAACCTCATTTTGCCTCGTGGGGGCGTGATTTATCATGCCCCTTGCCATATCACCTCGGAATAGTGTACACTAACAACATGACAACCTTACGCTATAAATAAGCTTGTCTGAAATAATCTGGTGTATGATGACATATACCAAGCGAGATTCTCTTGCTAGCCCTGGCAAACTACGCGACCACGGTTCACGCCGATATCATAGCCGACGCTGGCTTTGATATAGAAACATTGTTTTTGTTTGTTGTGCGTCACGTTCTTTGATTACCTTCTATGGAGAAGGAGGACTCATGGCAACTGTCTCATCTGGAACCCCTGTAACGTTGAAACGCATGATGCCGATCATCGTTGCCAGTACCACCGGTACCGCTATCGAATGGTATGATTTCTTCTTGTATGGTTTTCTCGCGGCTACCGTGTTCCCCAAACTGTTCTTCCCAGAGCTTAGTCCCCTGACTGGTGTTCTAGCTTCGTTCTCGACGTATTTCATCGGCTTCCTGGCACGCCCTATTGGTGGAGCGTTCTTTGGCTGGCTTGGTGATCGCATCGGGCGCAAGGCAACACTGGTCTCGACGCTGCTGCTGATGGGTATCGCCACCGCACTGATGGGGGCTATTCCTGGCACCACCGCTATCGGTGTCGCGGCTCCGATCTTAATCACGTTGCTGCGCTTCCTGCAAGGTGCGGGCGTTGGTGGAGAATGGGGTGGCTCGGTACTGCTCTCCTTGGAGTATGGCGATGATCGTCGTCGTGGCTACTGGGCAAGCTGGCCGCAGACCGGCGTGCCAATCGGTCTGGCGCTGGCCTCGCTGGCGTTGCTAGCTTTTGAAGCGATCTTCCCTGGTGCTGCCTTCATTAGTATCGGTTGGCGCATTCCCTTCTTCCTCAGTCTGTTGCTGGTCGTGGTCGGTCTCTACATCCGCCTGGGCATTCTAGAGACGCCAGCCTTCAAAAAGATCAAGGAAGAGAATCGTCTCTCGCGCTCTCCATTTCTGGATGCCATCAAGTACAGTTGGCGCGAGATTATCCTGACCGCGCTGATTCGCTCAACCGAGCAGGCACCATTCTATCTCTTCACCAGTTTCATCCTGGTCTATGCGGTGAAGGTGCTAGGCTTTACCAGTACGACATTGATCTTTGACGCCATCATTATTGCGGCGGTGGTTGAGTTTATCACCATCCCCATTTTCAGTACGCTTTCCGACCGTTTTGGTAGGAAACGCTGGTATGCGACAGGCGCGATCTTGATGGCGTTGTGGGCTTTCCCCTACTACCTGTTGCTCAATACGAAGAATCCCGTCGTGATTGTGCTGGCAATCGTCTTGTCGGTTGGCCTCTTCCATGCTTGGGTCTATGGCCCACAAGCAGCGTTGATCGCCGAACGTTTCGGCACCAATATTCGTTACAGTGGTGCTTCGCTTGGCTATCAACTAGCTTCAATCACGGCTGGTGGCCCTGCACCGCTGATCGCGGTAGCTCTGCTGGCTGCGTATGGCTCTTTCGTACCCATCTCGATCTACATCGCTATCATGGCGCTGATCGCCTTCGTCGCTACCCTGTTGCTCAAAGATTACACCAATCAGGCCGCACAAGAAGAGGCCGCTTGATCTGCTAATCGTTTAGCATAGCACCCACGAGGGGTGTCACTGCATGTATGATGCGTTTGTGGCGCAAACATACATGCAGTGACACCCCTTGTGGGTGCTATGCTAATCATCGGGTGCTATGTTCATATTTTGTATAGCAATTGTGATTGTATCCGGCTATTATGCTCTTGTCAAAATGCTCTATTTTCGTTACGCTATTGTTAAAGTACATGATCTTTATGTCATGTGGAGACGAGGAGTACGAAGCGTCAAGCGTTGCTGCGTA
>JAJZEJ010000350.1 GCA_021828635.1 Chloroflexota bacterium | reverse complement strand
CGTCTGCATACGGAAGAGGATTGAGAAGGTTCCGTTTGCCATCGAGAGCGGCTTTACTTGAAATTGCAACACATAATCATTCGGAATAGTCGCCCTGTTGGGAAGAGCCGTGAGCAATACATTCTCCATCTGCCCCGCATTGCTATTCGTTAATAGCATCCCATCAGTACCACATGTCCCTTGCAAGGCAGCATTCGTTGTCCACAAGTTATCGTGAGCCGGACAAAGCACACCATAAAGCTGCGAACCAACGGCAATTGATGGCAAAGAGGGTGGAGGTAACGTAATCTGCGCCGCAGTAGCTACAGCGGTTGGTTTTGCTGTTGGCGTAACTTTTTTTGTACTGTGGTTGAGAGAAAGACTGGAAGACGTTTTATTTCCAACTGATGCTTGATGCATATAGAGTACTATGCCACCGGAAACCAGCACGATGACTAGCACAACGCTGATTAGTGCAATCCAGAGGGGCAAACGACTTCCTGCCTGACGCGGACGGGGCGGACGGGGCGCGACAGAAATGGTCTGTGCATCATACGATTCTCCAACTATAGGAGAGGGCGTTGAAGTCACAGATGGCCTGCTAGCCATAGTGGCAGGGGTAACGGGTATAACAGTAGCAGGCTGCTCAGCAATCATAGTAGGAGCAGTACTAATCTGGACAATCACAGGTACCGACAGCGCATCTTGACGAGCAGAGGTAGAGTTATCAGGAACTGCGACAGTCAGTTCCCCCTCATGATGAGATGGTTCCTGTCCCTTGCTCCCATTATCGGGTGTATCTACAGTAGTCGAAACCGGGGCAACCGTTGGTGACATCACCGTATGAGCCTCGAAAGCCGCGCTACGCAAGGCGCGAGCCAGTTCACCAGCCGTTGCGTAACGCTGTTCGGGCTTTTTCGCTAGCGCCTTCATAATCACCTGTTCAACGGCAGGTGGAATATTAGTGTTGAAGTCCAGTAGCGAGGGTGGTGCCTCAATCGCGTGTTTGATCGCCACAGCCACAGGCGTGGTTCCACTAAATGGAACGTGACCAGTTAAGAGTTGATAGACAACGACACCAAGTGAATAAATATCGGCACGTTGATCTATAGGCGCACCTGCGGCCTGCTCTGGCGAGAGATATTCGGGTGTGCCAATGATCGCGCCTGTTGTTGTCAGTGTTTGCAGCGCGGCAACGCCCCCATCCGCAGATTCGCCAAGAACCTTCGCAATACCAAAATCGGTCAAGAGTAAGCGACCATCGGCATGAAAGAGAATGTTACCCGGCTTGAGATCACGATGAATAATGCCATGCTGGTGCGCGTAGTCGAGAGCGGAGGCAATTTGCTCGACAATCGCAATGGTTTCGTTCAATGGCAGCATAGCACGTTTTATAATAACATCACGCAGTGTACCACCAGCCACATATGGCATCACCAGGTAAGCTAGCTGATCCTGCTCACCATATTCATAGATAGGCATAATATTCACGTGGTCAAGCGAGGCAATGGCATCAGCTTCACGCCGGAAACGCGCAAGAAATTCATTAAACCCAGTTGTATCGTGTGACAATTCTGGTAATAAGACCTTTACCGCAACAGTACGGTGTGGACGTTGCTGCAATGAGAGATAGACGGCCCCCATACCGCCGCGCCCTAACAGGCTCTGAAGCGTACAGGTACCCAGCACCTTCCCATTGAGCTGTCTGCTACTATCAAGACTCACTTGATACCTCGCTTCCTGAAAAAAAAAATAATGAGTATCCTTCATTAAAAATATGCCCTGAATAGAGAGGTTCCTTGTCTATAATTGTATGATAAGCAAGGATAGAGAAGCAAGATATAAAAGTAAACAGGACGACCGCAAGGGATCGCCCTATCTCGTTATTTGCTCCACCTCTTGTAATTTATCAGAGCTACAGGTACTCTTTGTACATAAGAACGGGATACATTCATTCCATAGGAGCAGCATTGATGAGTGAGACAGCCGATATTGTTATCATTGGCGGAGGCGTCATGGGGTGTAGCATTGCCTATCATCTTGCCAGTCAGAACGTTGGGCGCGTGATACTACTTGAGCGACAAGCGATCTGTAGTGGCACCACGGGACGTTCGGGCGCGATTGTGCGGCAGCATTACTCGAACGAGTTCACAATTCGCATGGCGAAAGAGAGCCTGCACATCTTCCAAAACTTCGCGGAGATCGTCGGCGGCGATTGCGGCTTCACGACAACGGGCATGCTTGTCCTCACTGACGAGCAGGGCGCACCATCGCTACGCGCCAATGTACAGATGCAGCAGAAAGAAGGCGTCAACACACGGCTCATCAGTGCAAAAGAGGTACCAGAGGTCGCGCCAGGCTATAGTGACGAAGGTATCACACTGGCCTGCTATGAAGAGGATGCTGGCGTTGCTGATCCAATGGCGACGACCTCATGTTTCGCCCGCCGCGCCCGTGAGCTGGGCGTAACCATTTATGAAGGAACACAGGTAACGCGCATCGTTACAGACGGTCAGTGTGTAACAGGCATAGAGACAACTCAGGGGGCATTTTCCGCGCCAATTGTGGTACTGGCAGCCAATGTATGGAGTGTCGCTCTGACCGCACAACTCGGTATTCAATTGCCCATCACCGCAACGCGCCACCCCATGCTAGTATTGCGTCGCCCAAACGATGTCGGTGGACGCTTCGGCCTGCATGCCGTGTGCCTGGATATGGCCCGTGCCATCTATCTGCGCCCCGATATCGGTGGCGTGACCCTCATCGGCTCAACCAAAGACGTATTGATACTAAGTGACCCCGATCATTACGCGCAAGGATT
>JAJZEJ010000525.1 GCA_021828635.1 Chloroflexota bacterium | reverse complement strand
CCCCTCGATGAATTCGGTGCGGTTCCGCCGGAGGCTGTCCGGCGTATAGGACAGCGCCACCCGTTCGGGATCGCGACTGTTCCAGGCGTCCTCGGCCAGCCTTGCCTTTTGCGCGGCGGTGTCGGGATCGAAGGGCGGCAGCGGGGGACGGGACATGAACACTCCTCGGGCGGGTGGGGTATCGATGCAGCGGCGCACAGGACCTAACGGTTCGCGCGGCGTTCCGCCATCCGCTTCAGCCACCGCGCGCGCAAGGCGGCGGTATCGGTCGTGACCAGTTCGCCATCGATGACCAGCCAGCGCCCGCACATAGGAACGGCTACCAATCAGGCGCTCACGGTTATTAGTGCCTCTGAAAATCTCATCAATCAGGAAGAACAGAGGAAGTTGGTCACGTTGCTGCAAAGCCGTCAAGAGCGCCTTGAGACGGCGTACCTCGGCATAGAAGTATGAGTAGCCATCCGTCACCGAATCAGTCACACGCACACAGGTGAAGAGCCGGAAGAGCGCGACACGCATAGTCTGCGCATCCACTACACTACCGGCATAAGCCAAGCAGAGATTGACGCCCAATGTGCGCAAAAAGGTACTCTTGCCGGCCATATTTGAGCCAGTGATAATTTCCACATCGCCCAGCGCGTGCATAGAGAAATCATTCTTCACTTTTTTCTCTTCTGGTAGCAGTGGATGACCAAGCGCACTCCCACTAAACAACGCTTCACGCTCATTGCCACGCACGTCAGGCATAGTATAGGCCGGATTGAGATAGGCAAAGGTTGCCAGTGAACAAAGCGCCTCAAGCTCGTACCAGATATTCAGCCATGTTGGCAGGTTGCTTGCCACCTGCGCTTTATAGCAGCGTAAACGATGAGCAGCATACATCTCGACAGGCAACACGGCATTGATAATCAGACGCAGAAACTGATTTTTCTCCAATGTAGCTACTGATGCGATGCGAGCAACACGGTTCAGCAATAACGATGGGCGTTGCCCTTCGTCGGCAAAAAAAGGCTGGCAGAGTGTGTTAAGCTGCTCGTGAGTGCCATAGGGATACTGCTCAAGGAAGGCAAAGACGGTGCTAAGCGTGGCAAAAGCATCACGCAGGTAGTAGGCATCTTCAAAAAGGTCGCCGCGCTGCTTGCCTGTTGAATAGAACAGAATAATCGTGCAAAGTAGCGAGAGCAACCAGTATTGCGGTAAGTTAATGACAAAGGTTAGAATGAACAGAACCAGTGTCACAATCGTGAGCAGGATAGAGGTCAGCATAAGTGGAATCAGCGAATTGGAGGGATTGGGCTGTTCCAGCCAGCGCAGCAAGCGACCACCTTCCAGATGCTGAGATGCACGACGTGAAGCCAGCGTTGATTTGAGTGTGAGCTTATCGCGGAAGAGGGCCATGTCAGTAAGTTCGCTTACCAATGCTTGCCGTCGCTGAATCGTCGCCAAGTCTGGTACCGTTGTCAACAACCAGGCACGCAAGCGCAGACTACCTTCGCTCGAAACGGCTGTATTGAGCAATTGATGCAGTGAGTGTTCGCCGGTAATATCCAGGTCGATTTCAAAGGGGTGATCAGATGACGGCTCACTTACTTCCGAACGTGGCATAGCCTCCCAACGTAGCTGCATACGTGCAACATGTGTCTGTTTGATACGTAGCCAGATGCGATGGCGCGTGATGCTTCTGTCGATATTGCCTTGATAGTGGGCTACAATAGAGAAGCAGAGCAGCACGAGAAGGGCCAGGAGCAGACCAGCCCACCAGGTTGTCAAGAAAGCAAGCAGGGCGCTAAGGGCCAGACCGCCGAAAAAGATGGCTACACGCGCCCAAGAATAACGGTTGCTCACTGCTTCCAGCCGCTCGATACGTTGCTGTACGCGCTCCTGCTGGCGTTGCAGCGCCTGCAACCGCTCATATTTATCGATGTGCATAAAGTTCCTTGTAATAAAATGCTAGCATATTTTTCTAGTGTGCTATACAGAAGTCTAGCACCACAGCACCACAAAGGACAAGAGCTACAGAACATTCACGAGCAGGACACCCGCGAGGGATGTCCCTACAATGACTGCGCGACGTAACTGCACCATATCATTATAGGGATATCCCTTGCGGGTATCCTGTACTGGCAACACAACTCGCCAAAAGGATATGATGAGAAGAGAGGCAATCTCTACCATTCTCATGAGAAAGGCAAAACACAATGGAACTACAGAACAAGGGCGTTTTAATTTCGGGCGGAGCTTCTGGCCTGGGCGGTGCCTGCGCACGCCTGCTCACGCAAGCGGGAGCCAGAGTTGTCATCGCCGACCTGAATGCCGAACTTGGTGAGTCATATGCAAAAGAGATCGGCGCGGTATTTGTCAAAACCAATGTGACGGAAGAGGCTGACGCACAGACCGCCGTCAAAACTGCGGTCGATGGTGGTGGTCTACACATAATGATCAATTGCGCGGGCATCGGTCTGGCCGAGCGAACACTGAGCAAGAGAGGGCCAGCCGACCTCAAACACTTCTCTATCGTTATCCAGGTCAACCTGATCGGCACTTTCAACATGATTCGTCTGGCGGCAGCAGCAATGGCGACAAACGAGCCAAATGAAGAGGGCGAGCGCGGTGTGATTATCAACACTGCCTCGGTCGCCGCCTTCGATGGGCAGATCGGGCAAGCAGCTTATTCAGCCTCGAAAGGCGGTATTGCCGGTATGACACTGCCGATTGCACGCGATCTCTCCACCAACGGTATCCGTGTCATGACCATCGCGCCCGGCCTCTTCGACACGCCATTGCTAGGTGGATTGCCGGAA